>JAMPXL010000212.1 GCA_023701165.1 Geothrix sp.
GCTGCCGGCCCTCCAGGTGAAGGCCGAGGCCGCCGCCGCGGCCTCCAGCGACGAGCTCTACGCCGCCCACCAGGCCTATGTCTTCGTGCAGAGCGGCATGCCCTTCCGCGAGGCCTACCGCAAGGTGGCCCAGCAGATCCAGGAGGGCACCTTCGCCCCCGACCGCGCCGCCCTCACGGCCACCCACCTGGGCGGCGCCGGCAACCTGGCCCTGGACGACCTCGCCGCAGACCTCGCCGCGGCGCGCGGCTGGATCGAGGCGAAGCAGAACCTCCACACCCAGGCGGAGGCTGCGCTGTGGGCGAACTGAAACCGATCACCACCAAGACACCAAGGCACCAAGTTTCTTTTTGTCTCGCGTATCGCCGCTGGCGATACCGAGAAGAACTGCAAAAAGCCTTTGTCTTTCTTGGTGTCTTGGTGCCTTGGTGGTTCAGCTTTTTCTTGAAGGATTCCCTATGAGCCAGCTCGCCGTTCTCGCCTTCTCGGGTGGTCTCGACACCTCCTTCTGCGTGCTCTACCTCAAGGAGCAGGGCTACGACGTGGCCACGGTCACGGTGAACACGGGGGGCTTCTCGCCGGAGGAGCTGGCCCGCATCGAGGCGGCCTCGCCCCGGCTGGGCGCCGTGAGCCACACCACCGTGGACGCCCGCGCCGGGCTCTTCGACGGCTACCTGCGGTACCTGGTCTACGGCAACGTGCTGCGGGGGCAGATGTACCCGCTGTCCGTGTCCGCCGAGCGGGTCTGCCAGGCCCGGGCCGTGGCGGAGCTGGCCAAATCCATGGGCGCCGCCGCCATCGCCCACGGCTCCACCGGCGCGGGCAACGACCAGGTGCGCTTCGACGTGGCCTTCCGCGCCCTGGCGCCGGACCTCCAGATCCTCACCCCCATCCGCGACCTGGGCCTCTCCCGGGCCGAGGAGATGGCCTACTGCGCCGACCGGGGCGTGATCTTCCCTTCGAAAACGAAGGACTACTCCATCAACGAGGGCATGTGGGGCACCAGCGTGGGCGGGCGGGAAACCCTGGACGCCTGGACCACCCTGCCCGAGGCGGCCTTCCCGGGGGGCGTCCTCGCCGCCCTGCAGCCCAAGTCCCTGGTGATCAGCTTCGACCAGGGCGTGCCCGTGGCCCTGGACGGCAACGCCATGGACCCCGTCACCCTCGTCGCCCAGCTCAACGCCATCGGCCGCCCCTACGGCATCGGCCGGGGCGTGCACCTGGGCGACACCATCCTGGGCATCAAGGGCCGCGTGGGCTTCGAGGCTCCCGCGGCGCACCTGCTCATCGGGGCCCACCGGGAGCTGGAGAAGCTCGTCCTCAGCGGGAAGCAGCTCTTCTGGAAGGAGAGCCTCGGCAACCTCTACGGATCCCTGCTCCACGAGGGCCACTTCTTCGATCCCCTGGCCCGGGATCTGGAGGCCTTCCTCCAGTCCAGCCAGGACCGCGTCTGCGGCGAGGTGCGGCTCACCCTGCACCCCCGGGCCTTCATGGTGGATGGCGTCCAGTCCCCCTACTCGCTGATGGACCCCCGCATCGCCACCTACGGCGAAGCCAACAAGCTCTGGACCGGCGCCGAAGCCGCGGGCTTCGCGAAGGTCTTCGGCGTCCAGCAGGTACTCACACTCAAAGCAAAAAACAACTGATCACCACCAAGGCACCAATGCACCAAGAACTGCAAAAACAAAAGCCTTTGTCTTTCTTGGTGTCTTGGTGCCTTGGTGGTGAATCTTTTTAGGAAGACCCCATGAGAATCCACGTCGACAAGCTCGCCTCGGTCACCCGCAACCTGCGGCTGGGCCGAACCCTCACGCTCTCCCCGGAGATCCTCCTGGAGGAGGGCTCGGTCATCGCCTGCCGCGTGCGGGGCGAGAAGACCACGTACAACCAGCTGGAGGATCCCCATGGGCGCATGAGCACCCTCCATGACGGGGACATCCTCGTGGGAGCCCTGGGCCACCGCAACGCCCTCCAGGGCTACGAGGGCGTCATGCCCGAATCCCTGAAGCCCGGCGACACGGTGAACCTGCTCAACATGGGCGGCGTCCTCGGCCAGTGCCTCTCCCACAACCCGGACGTGGGCAAGCCCTTCGAGCTGGAAGTGCTGGGCCAGGTGCTGGTCTTCCCGGAGTTCCAGTCCCGGGCGGGCCAGCCCGCCCACATCCGCATGGGCGCCCTCAAGGGCACAGGCCTCTCCGCCCATTGCCCGGTGGTCTACGTGGCGGGCACCTGCATGAACGCGGGCAAGACCGCCGCCGCCTGCGCCGTCATCCGCCAGCTGAGCCGCGCGGGCTACCGCGTGGGCGCCTGCAAGCTCACGGGCGTCTCGCTCATGCGCGACGCGCTGGCCATGCGCGACTACGGCGCGGAAGTGGCCCTGGACTTCACGGACGCGGGCATCGTGTGCACGGACGCCGGCAGCGCCGCGGGCGTGTCCCGCATCATCTTCTCGGAGCTGGCGGCCCATGGCGTGGATGTCATCGTGGCCGAGACCGGGGACGGCATCATGGGCGAGTACGGCGTGCAGGCGATCCTCGAGGACGCCGACCTGAAAGCTCTGAGCGGCGCGTTCATCCTCTGCGCCAACGATCCCGTGGGGGCCGCCGGCGGCGTGGCCAACCTGAAAGCCGCCTTCGGCATCCAGGCCGACCTCATCGCCGGTCCCGCCACGGACAACCGCGTGGGCGAGCGCTTCGTGGCCACCCTGGGCCTCCCCGCCCGCAACGCCCGGGCCGACGCCGAAGCCCTCGGCAGGTTTGTGCTCGACCTCGTCGAGCCCAAGATCTCGGCCTAGGTCTAAATGCCTTTAACCGCGGAGGGCGCAGAGATCGCAGAGAGAAAGAACAAGCCATCTGTTGCAGTTCTCTGCGCCCTCTGCGTTCTCTGCGGTTAGATTTCTTTTCCAGGACCTCCCATGACCTCAGTCGATGTCCTCATCCTCGGCGCGTCGGGCTACGGCGGGGGGGAGCTGCTGCGCTGGCTCTCGAACCACCCGGCGGTGGCCTCCCTGCGGGGCACGGCCCGCAGCCACGCGGGCAAGCCCTTCCACGCCCAGCACCCGAACCTGCGGGGGCTGGTGGAGGGCACCTTCGAGGCCGCGCCCGATTGGGCGGCGCTGTCCCAGAGCCCGAACCCGGTCCTCTTCTCGGCCCTGCCGCACGGTGAGCTAGGCAAGCTGTGGCCCGAAATCGAAGCGGCGGGCCGGGATCACGGCCTCCTGGAGCGCCTCATCGTCATCGACCTGTCCACGGACTTCCGTCTGGATCCTGCCTGGACCTACGGCCTGGTGGACTGGAAGCCCGGGCGCATGAAGGGCGCCCGGCGCATCGCCAACCCCGGCTGCTTCGCCACGGCCCTGCAGCTGGCCCTGCTGCCCCTGGCCGGGTGGAAGCCCGCCTTCCTGGCCATCACCGCGGCCACGGGATCCTCGGGATCCGGCGCCGCGCCCAGCGACACCACCCACCACCCGGCGCGGGCCAACGATTTCCGGGCCTACAAGATGCTCAGCCACCAGCACGAGGCCGAGGTGCTGCGCACCCTGGCCGCCGAAGGCTGGGCGGCGCCGCTGAGCTTCGTGCCCCAGAGCGCGCCCATGGTGCGGGGGATCTTCGCCACGGCTCAATTCCCGCTGGCCGCGGGAATTGAGCAGGGGGCGCTTCGCGCCCAGTATGAAACCTATTACAAGGACCGCTTCTTCGTGCGGATCGTGGATGGATCGCCCCGGGTGGCGGCCACCACGGGGAGCGCCTTCGCGGATATCGGCGTGGCGGCCCGCCACGGCCACGGCGCCGTCATGGTGGCCCTCGACAACCTGGGCAAGGGCATGGCCGCCCAGGCCGTGCAGAACCTCAACCTGGCCCTGGGCCTGCCGGAGTGGACC
>JAMPXL010000213.1 GCA_023701165.1 Geothrix sp.
CAGGGCCTTGGCCGTGGCCTCCAGGCGGCGCTTCAGGTTCCCGGGATCCTGCAGGGGTGCCAGGCGATCCCCCAGCCAGGCCGGGGCCAGGGCGTAGAGGGTCTCCGTGGTGAGGCGGCTCACGGCCGCATCGCCTTCGGTGATGGCCCCCACGGCCAGCAGGGCGGGCCAGGGGCTGAGGCCCCCGGGACCGGGCACGGGGACGGGTTCCGACAAGCGGCCTTCGGCGGCGAGGCCGTTGAGGGGCAGGTCCCCTCCCATGAGCAGGCGGTCCACCAGATCCTCGGCCCAGGTGCGGCGCGCCTCCAGGTCGGCCTCGTTCCCCTCGGCCACCAGCCAGAGGAGCTCCTGCTGGCCGACCCCGGCCTCCAGGTTGGCCCGCACCGCCGGGTGTTCCGCGGGCAGCAGGCTCATGAGGTCCAGGGCCCGCTCCACGCGCAGGGTGCCCCACCCCAGGACCAGCGTGAGTCCCGCCGTGATGAGCCACAGCCCCGAAGCGCGGGACAGATGCAGGCGGAGGAGGCCGCGAAGCAGGGCTTTCATGCGGCTAGCCCCGCTCCATGCGCTCGATCCAGGGCCTCAGGGCCGGCACCATCTCCACGCGCTCGGCGCCCCGGAGACGCTCCATCAGGCTGCCGTCGTCCAGCCGTGCGAGGGGGTGGTTCTCCCGGCGGTCCAGGGCCTCGGGGGGGCCCGCCGCCGTGAGGATGGTGGGCAGCTCCTCGCTGTACCGGTGGTCCAGCAGCTGGGCCAGGGCCGCGGCCACGCGCAGGTCCGAGTCCATGCGGTCCCAGTCGTCCAGCACCAGCAGGGGCGGATCCTGGAGGGGCTCGATCAGGTCGCGCACGCTCTGGAAGGCCTGGTTCTGGAAGCTGCGGATGTCGTAGTAGGCGTCCTTGATGGCCTGGCTCAGGGTCCGCACGGAGACGAAGCGTCCGCCCTTGCCCGTGCGTTCCGTCCAGGCGCGGAGGGTGGCGGCGGCCAGGGTGCTGCGCCCGCTTTGCGCGGGGCCGTGGATCCACCACAGCTCCCACCCGTGGCGGAACTTGTGCTTGCCGTTGGAGGCCCACTGGAAGAGCGACTCGGCCCCGGCGGGGCGGATGCCGTGCTCGGGGCGGCGCTTGAGGGCCTGGAGCAGCTTGGCGAGGTCCTCCCGGAAGGGGACCGGACCCACCTCGTCCTCGGGCCGGGCCAGCCATTCTTCCAGGTCGGGAACCCGGTCCAGCAGGGAGCGGACGCCACTGGCCTGGGCGTTGTTCCACCACTTCCAGAAGCGCGCGAAATCGGCCTCGCGGTACCGGGCGGGCAGGCCCAGGGTTTCGGCATCCGGCGCCACGTCTGCGGTGCAGCCGCAGACCAGCACCGGCTTCTGCGGATCCGGATCGAAGACGAGGCCCTGCCCCTGGCAGCGCGGGCAGTCGGGGCGGCCCTTCACCATGGGATCGCTCCGCTCATGGCCCGTCCCCGCCGCGCAGGAAGCCGCCCAGCACCTCGCGCCGGCGTTCGCGGATGCGCGAGAAGGCCCGCTCCTCCAGCTGCCGCACGCGCTCGCGGGAGATGGGCGGGTCGAACTGCTTGCCGATCTGCTCGAGGGTGAGGGGATCCTCCCCGCCCAGGCCGAAGTGCAGGGTGAGGATCCGGCGCTCCTTTTCACTGAGGGAGGCCAGGCTGGCCTCGATCTGCTCGAGGAAGGCCTCCTGGTCCAGGGTGTGCATGGCCGAGGGCTCCACCTCCTGCTCCAGGCTGTCGCCCACGGTGAGGTCGGAATCGCCCAGGCCCTGTTCGGTGGAGACGGTGGACGTGGTCTGCTGGAGCAGCTGGAGGCGCTCGACCTCCTCCACCGTCAGGTTCGCGGCATCCGCGATCTCCTGCAGCATGGGCGCGCGGCCCAGGGACTGGCTCAGCTTCTGGGTCACGCGGTTCAGCTGCACCAGGTGGCCCGCCACCTTCTGGGGCAGGCGGATCTTGTTCCCGTGCTCGGCCAGCGCATGGAAGATGGCCTGCCGCACCCACCAGGAGGCGTAGGTGAGGAACTTGTTCAGGCGCTCGGGATCGAAGCGCTTGGCCGCCTCGATGAGCCCCAGGTTGCCCTCGCTGATGAGGTCCAGCAGGTCCAGGCCCATGCCCTCGAACTTGCGGGCCTCCTTCACCACGAAGCGGAGGTTGCCCTCCACCAGCTTGCGCAGGCCCTCGGGGTTGCGGTCGTTCTGCCACAGACGCCCGTTGATGCGCTCCTCCTCCGCCGTGAGGAGCGGCAGGTGGCGGATGGAATCGAAGTACTTGTCGAGCGAGCGCTCTTCGAGATGCCGGAGGGGCACAGATCACCTTAGGGGAGGGATCAGCATAGCAAGCGAACCACGCCGCCCGAGAAGCCTCGTATTCAGCTGCGCTTGCGCAGCCCGTGCGGCACCAGCTTCACCAGGCCCGTGGCCGAGGCGGGCCGGGGCACATCCTTCACGCCGGCGGCCTCCAGGGCCTGGGCCAGCCGCTCCATGTCCTCCTGCATGCGGCTCAGGCGGTCGCGGAGCGTGAGCACCACCTCCACCCCCGCCAGGTTCACGCCCAGATCCCGGGTGAGGTTGAGGATGAACTCCAGGCGCTCCAGGTCCTCATCGCTGTAGAGGCGGGTCTTGCCCTCGGTGCGGCTGGGCGCGAGCAGGCCTTCGCGTTCATAGAGGCGCAGGGTCTGGGGGTGCACGCTGTAGCGCGTCGACACCACGCCGATCATGTAGGCGCCCATCCTCGGGTCTTTAGCCATGGCTTGCGCTCCGCTGCTGGTGGACGTCCGCGTCGTTGAGGTCCGCCAGCTCCCGCAGCAGCTCCTTGCTGCGCTCGTCCCGGATCTGGGGCGTCACCACCGCCACCTCCGCGATGAGGTCGCCCCGCTGGCTGCCCCGGGGGATGGGCATGCCCTGGCCCTTGAGGCGGAGCCGGGCCCCGGTCTGGGTGCCCGGAGGCACCTTGATGGTCTGCTGGCCCTCGGGCGTGGGCACGTCCACCTTGGCCCCCAGGGCCGCCTCGGAAAAGCTGATGGGCAGGCGCACGTAGAGGTTCGGACCCTTGCGCTCGAAGCGGGTGTCCGCCTCCATGCTGATCTGGAGGAAGAGGTCACCGGGACCGCCGCCGCGACGGCCGGCCTCGCCCTTGCCCGCCACCCGGAGCCGGGCCCCGTCTTCGACTCCCGGCGGGATGGCGATGGTCACGGTCTCCTGGCGGGGGTGCCGGCCCGCGCCGCCGCATTCGGGACAGGCCGGGGCGCGGAGGCCGCGGCCCTGGCAGTCCGGGCAGGTGCGCCCGAAGGACAGGAAACCCGAGCCGCTGCCCAGCTTGCCCTTGCCCCCGCAGGTGCGGCAGGGCTCCTGCTTCTTGTGGGCCTCTCCCGTGCCGCGGCAGGCCATGCAGGGCTCGGAGCGGTTCACCCGCAGGCTGAGGCGCGTGCCCTCGAAGGCCTCGCGGAACCCCAGGCGCACGGGGTGGATCAGGTCCTCGCCCCGCTCGGGGCCATGCCGCACCGGACGCCCGCCGAATCCCGCGAAGATGTCCTCGAAGGAGAACCCGCCCGCCCCCTGCTCGAAGCCCGGGGGCGCCTGGGTTCCGGGGCCGTTGGGATCGCCATAGGTGTCGTAGTTCTTCCGCTTCGCCGCGTCCGACAGCACGTCGTTGGCCTCGGCCAGCTTCTTGAACTCGGCTTCGGCCTTGGCATCGCCCGGGTTCAGGTCCGGATGGTGCTTCCGCGCCAGCTTGCGGTACGCCTTCTTGATGTCCTCCTCCGAGGCCGTCCGAGGCACGCCCAGGATCTTGTAGTAGTCGGGGTGGGACATGGGTTTAGTCTAAAGCACTCAGATTTGTTCCGTGCGCAAAAAAGGGGAGCCCGC
>JAMPXL010000214.1 GCA_023701165.1 Geothrix sp.
ACCAGGCCACCTTGTCCAGCCACCTGCCCACCCAGTGCAAGTTCACGCCCACCTGCAGCCACTATGGCCTGGGCTGCGTGCAGCGGTACGGCACCCTCCGGGGCGGTCTGCTCACCACCTGGCGCCTCCTCCGTTGTTCGCCCATGACGAGTGGGGGAGTGGATCCCATCCCCTAAAAATTCACCACCAAGACTCCAAGGCACCAAGAATTGCGTTTGCTTTTCTTGGTGCCTTGGTGCCTTGGTGGTGATCTTTGCGTTTCTTGGATTTGAAGGTTTCCAGGAAACCCACCAAGATGGTCATTTGGACCCGTCCTCTGGAGTCGCCTGTGTGTGGAATTGTGTCGCTTTGCTATGGATCCGAAGTCACCGCCCTGGGGCACGAGGCCGGTGAGCTGCTGAAGCGGCTGGAGTACCGGGGCTACGATTCCACGGGGGCCTCCTTCATCGGCGACGACGGCGCCATCAGGCTCCTCAAGAAGGTGGGCGCGCCCAGCCGCGTGGTGCCCGAGCTGGGCATCGACCAACAAGCGGGCCAGCGCTTCATCGGCCAGGTGCGGTGGGCCACCTACGGTGCCGTGACGGACGTGAACAGCCAGCCCCACCACGTGCGGTGCAAGGTGGAGATGGTGGGTGCCCACAACGGCAACATCTCCAATACGGATGCGCTGAAGCCCACCCTCACGGCCCAGGGCCACAAGGTGGTCTCCGACAACGACGGCGAGATGATCACCCACCTCACCGAGGACGCCTACGCCGCCAACCGGTTGGACCCCGCCCCCGCCCTGGCCGCCTGCCGCAGCGCCTATGCCGCCGCAGGGCTCAAGGGGGCCGTGCCCGATGGGGCCTTCCTCCTCATGGACGCCGCCCGCAAGGCCGACGCCCGGGCCGAGGGTTCCTACGCCGCCGCCTTCGCGGACCCCAAGGTGCCCGGGGTGGTGGCCGTGAAATCCGGATCGTCCCTCTACGCGGGCATCGGCACGGACGCCCACGGCGACTTCGTGGTGGTCTCCAGCGACCTCACCTCGGTGCTCTCCAAGACCCGCATGCTCATCCCGCTGTCCGAAGGCGAGGGCATCTGGTTCACGGAGCGCGAGTACCTGGTCTTCACCCTGGGCAGGGACTTCGCCTTCTCCGTGCCCCGCCCCAAGCGCTCCAAGCTCAACGTCCGGGATACCGGCCTGCGGGCGCCCTTCCGCTATTTCATGGATCAGGAGATCGCCTCGGCGCCGGACAACCTGGACGAGGTGCTGCGCTACTACTTCCGCGCCCCCGAGACAGAAGGCCTGTTCGCCGCCTTCGAGGATCGCAAGGACCTGTGCAAGGCCCTCGTGGACAAAGTGCTGGCGCTCTACGAGGCTCCCCACGAAACCGCTCTGGCGGCGGCCTTCGGCGCCCTGCTGGAGGACCCCGTCCACCGCGAACTCGCCACCCGCGTGAAGGCCCATGCCGATGTGCTGCGGGCCCACCGCGGCCAGCCCGTGTCCGATGAGCGCCAACTGCTGGTGGATCTGGAGCGCCTCGATCCCGGTGCCCAAGAGGCCCTGGCCCTCTTCGACCTGCTCTTCATCTGGAAGAAGCGCCGCCGGGTCACGCGCCACCTGATGGAGCTGGTGCAGGCCATCCGCGAAACCCAGAAGGAGGGCGGCCGCGTCTTCCTCGTGGCCTCCGGCACCTCGTACCACGCGGCCCTGGTGGCGGCCACCTTCTTCAACAGCCTGTCCGGCGTGGCCGTCTTCCCCTGCAATCCCGGCATGTTCCGGTCCATGTACCTGAACGCGCTCCAGCCGCGCGACCTGCTCATCGGCATAACCCAGTCCGGCGAGACGAAGGATCTGGTGGACATCTTCACGGATGTGCGCGGCCGGGTGCCGGGGCTGCGGCGCATCTCGCTGGTGAACAACGAGAACAGCCGCATCCCCCAGGAGCTGTCGGAGTTCTACCTGCCCATCCTCTGCGGCCCGGAGATCGCCGTGGCCGCCACCAAGAGCTTCCTGAACCAGGTGGCCATCCTCTACGTGCTGGCGGCCTCCTTTTCCCTCACGGAACGCAAGATCGCCGCGAACCTGGAGCGCGCCAAGGACCTCATCGCGGAGACGCTGCGGACCAGCGAGGCCGATGTGGAGGAGGCTGCGAAGCGCCTCTACCTGGAGCCCTCGCTGCACATCCTCGGCACCGGCCTCATCGGCCTCGCCCGGGAGGGCGCCCTGAAGATCCGCGAGGTGGTGCTCAACCATGCGGAAGGCTATGACGCCGCCGAGTTCAAGCACGGCCCCAACACCATCCTCGGCAAGAACACCCTGTTCTCCATCCAGGATCTGGCGGGCCTGCTGGAAGTCTACGAGCAGCACCGTGATGGCCGGCCGTTCAGCGGCGGCATCGAAGCCCTCCAGGCCTGGCCGGAGCTCGTGGAGACGCGGTTCTCCAACTACCCCCTGCTCTTCGTCTGTCCCAGCGAGGAGCGCGACATCCGCATCACCATCAGCCAGATCCACACCCACAAGATCCGCGGCGCGGACATCCTGCTCATCGCCGAGAAACAGCCCGAGCTGGCCCTGGCCGCGGCCGGACAGCCCATGGGCCAGGACCGCTACTGGTCCAAGTACATCGAGGTGCCCTTCAGCGGCGACCCCAACCTCTTCGTCTTTGCGGCTTCGGTGGCCCTCCAGCGCCTGGCCTTCCGGATGTCGGTGCTGAAGATGGAATACCTCGACCGCCTGACCGTGGCGGACCATGGGGTCCATCCGGACGCCCCCAAGAACGTCTCCAAGTCCATCACGGTAGATTAAGAAAAACGGAATCATATGTTTGGATATCGACATCACCAATTTAAGGATAATCTGACCTTTTTAGTCAAGATGTGATCCCCCTCACGCCCCCGGCACCCCATCTTGGAGGTCCGGGGGTGGTCCCCGCCGAGGAGCCGGCATGAACGTGGAACTCAACACCAAGGTGGGCGAGCTGGTCATGGCGCGGCCCGAGACCATGCGGTACTTCGAGCGGCTGGGCATCGACTACTGCTGCGGCGGCCACCGCACCCTCGAGGAGGCCTGCCGCGTGGCGGACCAGCCCCCGGCGGACATCCTGAGGGGCCTGGAGACCCTGGAGCCCTTCACGGCGGGCGTCCCTTCGCCCAGGGACTGGGCCCAGGCCCCCCTCGCCGACCTCATCCAGCACATCGTGGCCACCCACCACGACTACCTCCGCGAGGAGCTGCCCCGCCTGGAGCTGCTGCTCGAGAAGGTGCTCCGGGCCCACGGCGAGCGGCATCCCGAGATGGTCCGCGTGGCTGAGCTCTACCGGAGCCTGGTGGCTGACCTCACCCCCCACATGATGAAAGAAGAGCAGATCCTCTTCCCCTTCATCACCCAGATGGAGCAGGGCCAGTCGGGATCCTCCTGCTTCGGCACCGTGCAGAGCCCCATCCGCGTCATGGAGATGGAACACGAGGCCGTGGGGGCCCTGCTGGCCGAGCTCCGCGAGCTCACCAGCGCCTACACGGTGCCTGCAGATGGGTGTGCCACCTTCCGGGCCCTCTACGATGGCTTCGAAGTCCTGGAGCAGGACCTGCACCTGCACATCTACCTGGAGAACCAGATCCTCCACCCGCGGGCCACGGCCATGGAGGTCAGCGTCCAGGCCTGATCTCCGCAAAAGCTTTTTCACCACCAAGACACCAAGAAAGAGAAGGCCGTTCTTGGTGGTCTTGGTGGTGATTCTTGCTTTTTGAGCGTGGATCCGGATCAGTGTGTGTCCTGGACGCTCCACCGGTCCGTGCAGCCATGGCTTTCAACCACTTGGCGCGCCCCCCGCAT
>JAMPXL010000215.1 GCA_023701165.1 Geothrix sp.
CGCAGGGCTTCGGCTGGACCTTGGGCAGGGGGTAGTGGGAGCGCGCCTCGCCGCCGTCGCGGGGCACCACGACCACCTCGCCGGGGGCCACGTCGCGCAGGTAGGCGGCGCCCACCAGGTCGAAGGCGCAGGTCTCGGAGCTGAACACCGTCGTGCCGTTCATGGCGCCCATGGCCAGGGGCCGGAAGCCGTGGGGATCCCGGGCCGCGATGAGGGAATCCTCCGTGAGGATCAGCAGCGAGTAGGCGCCCTGGGCCTGGCGGAGGGCCGAGATGACGGCTTCTTCCAGCGTGCCGGCCTGGGCCCGGTTGATGAGGGCCAGCAGCACTTCGGAATCGGAGGGGCTGGTGAAGGTGTGGCCGTCGGCGATCAGGCCGGCCCGCAGCGCCTCGGTGTTGGTGAGGTTGCCGTTGTGGCAGAGGGCCACCTGGCCGAAGCGGCCGTGGATGAGGAAGGGATGGGCGGCGGAGGCCACGTTCCCGCCCGTGGTGGAATAGCGCGTATGCCCAATGGCGGCATCGCCCGGCAGCGAATCCAGCACGGCCTCGGTGAACACGTCCGCCACGTAGCCCTGGGCCTTGTGCAGGTGCAGGCCCGCTGCGTCGCCGGAACAGATGCCCGCGGCCTCCTGGCCCCGGTGCTGGAGGGCGTAGAGGCCCAGGTAGGTCTGCCGGGAGGCCTCGACCTGATGGCAGATCCCGAACACCCCGCATTCGTCCCTGAACGGCATGGTTCCTCCGACCTTCCAGGATAACCTCCGGGAACCACGGACCGTAGCTTCGGCATCCCTGGACCATCCCGGAGCCACCATGCGCCTGCCCATCCTCCTGCTTTCCCTGGCCTTGCCGCTTTGCGCCAACGGCCTGGATGACCTGCGGGCCTCCCTGCAGAGGCTGCAGGGGAGCGACCCCGTGAAGGCCACGCTGGAGCACAGTTTCTGGCGGCAGACCACCGACGACAAGAAGCCCGTCATCAGCCAGGGGAAGGTGGCCGCCCACCTGGAAGAGGGCCCCCAGGGCCTGAAAGTCACCTGGGCCCGTCCCACCCTGCAGCAGGCGGTGAAGGAGCTGGCCGCCCAGGAGCAGGAGCCTGACCGCGCCGCGCCCACCCGGACCGCCTTGAGGAACCTGGATCCCCTGGAGGCCACCGAGGCCCTGAGCCACGCCGAGGCCCTGCTGCGGGACCTGGGGCAGGCCCAGCTCCAGGAGGAGCGGTCCGAACCCTGGCAGGGCCGTCCCGCCAGGCTGCTGGTGCTGAAACTCCAGCCGAAGATCCCCGGGAACCAGCGGAAATACCTCAAGGAGCTCAAGGCCGATGCGAAGGTCTGGGTGGGGCCGGATGGCCTTCCCCTGGCCTTCTCCAGCGCCGTGGCCTACCGGGGCAGCCGCATGCTCATCAGCTTCGAGGGCGGCAGCAACCAGGAACGGCAGTTCACGAAGGTCGGCGGCCGCCTCGTGGTGACGAAGGCCACCAGCGAGGATCGCAACAGCGGCCTCGGCGCCTCCAGCCTCACGAAGAAGGTCACGACCCTCACCATTCTGTGAGGGCTACCGCACCGCCGCGCTGTCCTCGGCCCCTTCCAGGGCTTCCTGTGCCCAGCCCCGGAGGGTCGTGAGGAGCACGGTGCCCGCTTCGGCCGGGGCCAGGGAGGCGGTGCCGTCGAGGCCTTCCAGGTGCAGCTCGATGCGGGCCAGATCACCCCGCTCGAAGCGGGCGCTGAGGTCGCAGAGGGCCAGCAGCCCGGGCGCAACCTCCACCAGGACCGTGGAGGCATGCAGCCCCTTGGGCATCTCCAGGCTCCACACGGGCACGCTCCGGGTGCCGAAGCGCAGGGCGATGGGCTCGGCCCGGGTCTGGGGCGAGGGGCCCGCCAGGTAGAGCAGCCGCTCGGCCCGGCCCAGCAGCAGAGCCTGGGCGTAGGGCGTCCCCTGGGTGCGGTCCGCCTCCAGGCGCCAGCCGCCCATGCGGGGCTTCTTCACCCGGTTTTGGCTCGTGGTGCCCGCGGTGGCCACCAGGCGGAACCGCGTCTCCACCGGCGAAGCCTCTCCGCGCATCCATACCTGCATGCGATACCGCAGGCCTTCCTGCGCCAGGGCGGGAAGGGAAAGAACCAGAAGGAGCGCCAGTCGGATCAAGGAACCACCATCCTCACCCTTGAGGATGCCATCTCGTGGGATCCTGGGCCATGCCGCTCTGCTTCGACCTCGACGGAACCCTGGGCCACTTCAGCTCTGGCTTCGTGCTGCTGCGGGAGGCCCTCGGCGAGCTCTGGGGTACCGCCCCCACGGCCGAGGAGCTGGGCCGGTGCGCCGGATCCACCGACTGGGAGATCGTGGACGAGCTGCACCGGATGCGGTTCGGGACCGGCCTCGACGAGACGGGCTACGCGGCCTATGAGGCCGCCTGCGTGGACCGCTTCCGGGCGGCCTTCGTCCCCGGGGGGCGGGAGGCGGTGGCCTACGCGGGCATCCTGGACGCGCTGCACCGCCTGGCGGAAGGCCACCGCGTCTGGCTGGTCTCTGGCAACGCCCCCGGCCTGCTGGCCTTCAAGGCCGGCGTGCTGGGCATCGACCCCGCCATCCCCCGGCTGGGCTCCCTGCCCCGCCACGACCGCACGGACCTGCTGCGGCACGCCCTGCGCGGCTGCCCCGGGCCCCACCTCTACGTGGGCGACCGCCCCCACGACCTGGCCGCCGCCCAGGCCGCGGGCCTGCCCTTCCTGGGCGTGGGGGAGGCCGTGCCCGGGGACCACCCGAGCCTGCCCACGGATACCGAACCCGAGCGGGTGATCCAGTCTGTGGCCGCCCTGCTGCGTTAGCGCGTCCGCACTTCGAAATCGTCCAACAGCGCTGCGGTGCGCGGGTCGCTCTCCCGGCGGACGATGGCCTGGGCGTGGTGCAGGCGGCCCCGCCGCACGACCACCACCCCTTCGATGAAGCCCCCGTTCGGGCCCTTCACCTTGTAGCGGAATCCGGGGCCCTTTTCAGCGGGCAGCTCTGCCCGCAGGACGGGCCCGAACCGGTACATGAGGAAGTTCTGGAAGGTGGTGAGGATCTCCCGGGGCGTGGTGCCGCCCTTGCTGCCCGACGGCAGGTTGCCCACGGCCACGCTGAAGGTCTCGTCCAGGCGTCCTGCCGGACTCATGGCCAGATCGAACCACTCGACGTCGCCGAAGGGGCCCGGATCCGTGTGGCGGTGCAGCTTCGGCGGGCCCGGGAACGTGGCCGCGATGCCCAGGTTCTCGTTCTCGATGCGGCGCGGATCCTCCCTGCACCCCGCCAGGGCGAGCAGCGCCACCAGGCTCAGCCAGACGCGGGACATGGATCCTCCTGGACGAGTCATCGGACGCCCGGGTGGGCAAGTTGACTCATGGCTGGGTCCGCTGCCGCAGGTCCGTCCATCGCGCCGCCTCCCGGGGGTTCCGGATGACCCCATGGCCCCCCAGGTAGGCCTGCGCCAGGGCGGCCATGGCCTCCCGGTGCCCGGCCTCGGCGGCCCTCAGGAACCACGCGGTGGCGCTCCCCTCGTCCCGGGGCAGCTGCGGGGTGCCCCGCCGGTAGGCCATGCCCAGCTGGAAGCAGGCTTCGGGCTCGCCGCGCTCCGCCGCCTCCCGGAGCCGGTCCCGCCCCTGGCTCGGCACCTCCCGGCGCAGCTGCCAGGCCTGCCAGGCCAGCATGAGGCCCGGCGGCGCGAGCATCAGCAGGGGCAGGAAGAAGAGCCCTGAGGCCCCCACCAGGAAGAACGTGGCCACCACGCCCAGGCCCAGGCCCGCCAGCAGGACCGCGCCGATCCCCAGCGCCCAGCGGCCGGCCC
>JAMPXL010000216.1 GCA_023701165.1 Geothrix sp.
ATGGGCGGCGTCTGCGTGGCGCTGCCGCAACCGCTGACACGGAGCCGCCTGGTGCGCATGGAGTTCGTGCCGGTGGGGCCGGGGCGCCTCGTGGCGGTCTGGGTGGGCAGCCAGGGGGAGGTGGACCACCGCCTCATGGACAACCTCTGGAACTACCCCGACACCGTGCTCACCGAACTGGGGAACGACGCCACGGACCAGTTCGCGGGCCTCACGCTGGCGGAGATGCGCGGGCGCCTGCTGGAGGCCCTCCGGGCCGGAGCCCAGGAGGGCGAGACGCTCCGGACCCGGCTGCAGGAACTGGCCTCCCGCTGGCCCGATGGCGGCGGCCCGGGCGGGGACCCGCCGGTGCTGGTCTCCGGCCTGGGCCGCATCGGCGGGCTGCCCGAATTCGCGGATGTGAGCCGCTTCCGGGGCCTGGTGGCGGCCTTCGAGGAGAAGGGCCGGCTGGCCCGCCTGCTGAATGCCTTTGCCGAGCGGGCCTCGGAGGACATCCAGCTCCTCCTGGGCTCCGAGAACCCCTACCTGGATGGCTGGCCCCTGGCCACGGCGGTCCGCACCGTGGGCCTGGGTCCGGCGGGCTACGTGACCTTCGCCCTGGTGGGGCCGCTCCGCATGGACTATGGCCGGGTCATGGGCGGCCTGCGCTGGTGGTCCGGCCAGATCCAGCGGCGGCATGGCCGGAGTTGAGAGTGCCTAACAAAACCCCCACGCGGCATCGCGACGCCCGCCGGCCCTCGCCCGGAGGGAGAAAGCCAGGTGGGCGCCCCGCGGCGTCAGGGCCCCTGGCTCGGGCTTTCAGCCCTCGGGGCTCCGCCCCCGCCATCGGCTGCGCCGATGCGGCCCTATCCGCTTCGCGGATGGTGAACGATGTCCCGCATCGCCCTGCGGGCCCTTCCTTCCGGTGCATCCCACCTGGCTTTCTCGCGGCCTCGTCGGGGTCTTGTTAGGCACTCTTAGAAGCCCAGCGCCCCCATCGCCTTCCCGAGATCCCCGGCCTCCGCGCCCAGCCCCAGGCGCATCAGGAATTCCACATTCCCCTCGCCGCCCTTGATGGGACTTTCGGCCAGATCCAGGGGCCGCAGGCCGGTGCCCGCGAAGAAGGTCCAGGCCTCCACCAGCACGCGCCGGTGGACGGCGGGATCGCGCACGATGCCGCCCTGGCCCACGTCCTCGCGCCCGGCCTCGAACTGGGGCTTCACCAGCAGCACCGCGTCTGCCCCGGGTTCCAGGCTGGGCAGCACCGGCGGAATGGCCAGGCGCAGGGAGATGAAGCTCAGGTCCGCCACCAGCAGGCTGCACCGCTCGGGGATCTGAGAGGGCTCCCAGGTGCGCAGGTTCACCTGCTCCATGGACACCACCCGCGCATCGCTGCGGAGCTTCCAGTGGAGCTGATTGGTGCCCACGTCCACGGCGTAGACTTTCGCGGCGCCCCGCTGGAGCAGACAGTCCGTGAATCCGCCGGTGCTGGCGCCGGCGTCGAAGCAGGTGCGGCCCGAGGGATCGATGGGCCAGCGGTCCAGGGCCCCGGCCAGCTTCAGCCCGCCCCGGCTCACGAAGGGCAGCGCCTCGCCCCGCAGGCGGATGGGCGCCGCCTCGTCCACGGCCGTGCCGGCCTTGGTGGCCGGGCGGTCGTCCACCAGCACCTCGCCGGCGAGGATGCGGGCCTGGGCCTTGGCGCGGGTCTCGCACAGGCCGCGCTGGACGAGCAGCAGGTCCAGGCGCAGCTTAGCCACGGGCGGCCTTCCGCTGCCGCGCGATCTCCTGGCGGTAGACCCCCACGTTCCGGTTGTGGTCCCGCAGGCTGGGGGCGAAGCTGTGGCCGCCCCTCCCCGTGGCCACGAAGTAGAGGTCCCTGGTCACCGCGGGGGCCTTGGCGGCGGCCAGGGCCGTGGCGCCGGGAATGGCGATGGGCGTGGGCGGCAGGCCCTTCACCGTGTAGGTGTTGAAGGGGTGCGGCCGGCGGATGTCCTCCATCAGAGGGGCCGTGAAGCGCAGGTCGCCGCTGAGCCAGCGGGCGTAGAGGCTGGTGGGGTCGCACTGCAGGCGCATGCCGATGTCGAGGCGCTTCTTGTAGACCCCGGCCACCTTCGGCTGCTCTTCCGGCAGCTTCGTCTCCTTCTCCACCAGGCTGGCCAGGATCAGGGTCTCGTAGGGCGGCAGCGGACCGCCCTCCAGCTTCGGCCGGATCTGGCTCCGGAAGGCCTCCACCAGCATGAGCATCACCTCCTCGGGCTCCAGGGCGTGGTGCAGCCGGTAGGTGGCCGGGGCCACCAGGCCTTCGAGGCTCCCGGCGCCCTCGAAGCCCGCGGTCTTCGCCAGCCGGGAACTCTTCCAGAGGGTCCAGAAGACCTCCTCGGGCACGAAGTCCTTCAGGCGCTTCTGCACGGCCCAGGCGTGGGCCCCCTCGGGGATGGAGACGGAGGTGAAGTGGATCTCCGCCCGCCGCAGCTTCCCCGCCACATCCGCCAGGCTCGCCCGGGGCGTGAAGGTGTACTCGCCCCGGATGAGCTGGAGCTTGCGGGCCCGCGCCCAGAGCTTGAAGAGCGAGGCGGAGCGGATCACGCCGTCCCGTTCCAGCTGGTCCGCCACCTGGTTGATGCTGGTCCCCCGCTTCACCAGGACCGTGGCCTCCTGCCGCAGGGGCCCCTGCCCCTTCCAGGCCCACCAGCCGCCCGCGGCGGGAGCCCCCGCCAGAATGACCGTGGCCAGGAGGAACCGGAGGGACATGGAAGATCGCGCCATGCCTCCAGAATGCCGTGGTAGCGTGGATCCATCCACCCAAGGAACGTATGAGCGCCACCGGCTACCGCCGCCATGTCGGCCTGTTCTCGGCCACCATGCTCATCGCCGGCTCCATGATCGGCAGCGGCGTTTTCATCGTCGCGGCGGACATGGTGCGCACCGGGGGTTCCGGGGGCTTCCTCCTGGCCGCCTGGGGGCTCACGGCGGTGCTGACCCTCTTCGCGGCCCTGAGCTACGGCGAACTGGCCGGGATGTTCCCCCGGGCCGGGGGCCAGTACACCTACCTCCGCGAGATCTACGGCCCCGCCACCGGTTTCCTCTACGGCTGGACCTTCTTCGTGGTCATCGAGTGCGGCACCATCGCCGCCGTGGCCGTGGGCTTCGGCAAGTACCTGGGCAGCTTCTTTCCGGCCATCACGGACACGGCCTGGATCGGCCCCCACCTGGACGTGCCGGTACTGAACGTCACGCAGTCCATCGCCGTGGGGCCCTACCACCTGGGGCTCACGCCCTCGCGGCTGTCCGGCATCGCCGTGGTGGTGCTCCTCAGCGCCGTGAACCTCTACGGCGTGAAGCTGGGCTCCCGCATCCAGGATCTCTTCACCGTGGCCAAGATCGGCGGCCTGGCCGCCCTGATCCTGCTGGGCCTGCTGCTGAAGCCCGCCGTCCTGCCCTCCCAGGCCCCCTTCATCGCCCAGGATGGCGCCGCCCTGCCCTTCCTCACAGCCCTGCTGGTGGTGCAGACCGGCAGCATGTTCTCGGCGGACGCCTGGAATTCCATCACCTTCATCGCCGGAGAGGTGAAGGAGCCCGAGCGGACCATCCCCTTCGCTCTGCTCATCGGCACCACCCTGGTCTGCGGGCTCTACGTGCTGGCCAATGCGGCCTACCTGAACGTGCTGGGCCCCTCCGGCATCGCCCAGGCGCCCCAGGACCGCGTGGGCAGCGCCGCGCTCCAGGCCCTGCTGGGCAGCGGCGGCGGACTCATCATGGCGGGCAGCATCCTCGTCTCCATGTTCGGTTGCCTCAACGGCCTGGTGCTGTCCGGGGCGCGG
>JAMPXL010000217.1 GCA_023701165.1 Geothrix sp.
ATGCGCCACATGGCCAACCTCGAGAGCGTCTACACCTACGAGGGCACGCACGATATGCACACCCTCATCATCGGCCAGGAAGTGACGGGCATCCCGGCTTATCGCTAGCGCGAGCTAGCGATGGGTGCCCGGAATGGCATTCCCGCTTACAGGTAGCGCGAGCTACCTGTGGGTGCCGGTGATGGGATTCCCACCTTTTTTGGAGCGAAACAAAGAACGTCAGTGCGTCTTCTCCGTGCGCACCACCAGCACGTCGCAGGGCGCCAGACGGGCCACGCGGGCTGCGGTGCTGCCGAAGAGCAGGCGCTCCAGGGTGGAGTGGCCCACCTGGGCCACCACCAGGAGGGTCTTCCGGTCGGCTTCGGCCACCAGTTCCTCTGCGGGGCCGCCCCACTTCACGATGACGGAGGCTCCCGCATAGGGTTTGACCCAGCCTTCCAGCTGCTCCCGGGCGTGATCCTCCATGCCCTTGAGCCAGGCGGGGTCGGGCAGGGCGATCTGGGCCTCCGGCAGCATGGGCGCCGGGGGCTGGAGCACGTGCATGGCCACCAGGGGGACGCCGCAGCGTGAGGCCCAGTTGCCGCCTCGTTCCAGGGCCTGCTTCGAGGCCTCGGAGAAGTCCACACCCACCAGCACCCGCGTGATCACGGCGGCCTCCGTCGGATGCCACCAAGATACGTTCAGGTCATCCATCGGTGCCGGTTTTTTTCGGGGGGGATTGAAATACGAGTTGAAACACCTAAAATGGATCCAGGAGGCACCATGATCACGCTGCGACCTGCCGGAGCCCGTGGCCACTTCGATTTCGGTTGGCTGGACACCCATCACACGTTCTCCTTCGGGGACTATTTCGACCAGGAGCACACCCAGTTCCGCGCCCTCCGGGTGATCAACGAGGACCGCGTACAGTCCGGGAAGGGCTTCGGCACCCACGGCCACCGGGACATGGAGATCCTCACCTGGGTGCTGTCCGGCGCCCTGGAACACCGCGACAGCCTGGGCACCCACGGCGTCATCCGGCCCGGCGAGGCCCAGGTCATGAGCGCGGGCACGGGCATCCGCCACAGTGAATTCAACGCTTCGGCCACGGAGCCGGTGCACTTCCTCCAGATCTGGGTCCAGCCGGAGCGTGCGGGCCTCGCCCCCCGCTACGACCAGGTGGCCTTCCCCGAAGACGATCTGCGGAACCGCCTGCGCCTCATCGCCAGCCCGGATGGCCGGGAGGGCTCCGTGAAGCTGTTCCAGGACGTGAGCGTGTCAGTGGCGCGGCTGGACGCTGGCCGCGAGGTCTCGGCGCCGATCCGGCCGGGGCGGGCGGGCTTTCTCCAGGTGGCCGCGGGCACCGTCTCGCTCAATGGAATCCCGATGCACGCCGGCGACGGCGCACGCATCGAAGGGGAGCCGGCCGTCGCCGTGGCGGCCTCCTCGCCCTCTGAAATCCTGTTCTTCGATCTCGCCTGAGGTGCCCATGTCCATCAAGCCTGTTCTGACGCTCGTGCCCGGCCTGCCCACCCAGGACGGCAACCGCGTGCCCCTCACGCGCCTGGTGCCCGGCCAGGGCCAGCGGGGCGCCGAGGCCTTCCGCGCCATGGATCCCTTCCTGCTCATGGACCACTTCGGCCCCATGGCGCTGCCTCCGGGCACGGACGCGGGCTTTCCGCCCCATCCCCACAAGGGGTTCCAGACCCTCACCTACCTGATCCAGGGGGCCTTCCGCCACCGGGACAGCACGGGGGGAGCCGGTCTGCTGCAACCGGGCGGCGCCCAGCTGATGAACGCCGGGTCGGGCATCGTCCACGAGGAGATGCCGGTCCCGGAGCATCTGGAGACCGGCGGCCCCATCGAGGGCGTGCAGCTCTGGATCAACCTGCCCAAGGCCGACAAGGGCTCGGCGCCGGGCTACACAGACCTGCAGCCGGAATCCATGCCCTGGCAGGCCCTGCCCGGCGGCCGCATCCGCGTGCTGGCGGGCACCTGGGCGGGCGTGACGGGCCCGGCGCTCACGTCGGCGCGGATCGCCTATGCCCACCTGGAGCTGGAGGCCGGCGCCCGCTTCAGCCAGGCGATCCCCGAGGGTTGGACCGCCGCCGTGGTGCCGCTGCACGGGACGGTTCGCATCGAAGGCACCGAGGTTCCCGCCGACACCGTGGCCCTGCTGGGCGCTGGCGAGGCACTGGCCCTGGAGGCCGCCTCGGCCGTGAGCCTCATGCTGCTGGCCGGCGAGCCCCTCCGGGAGCCCATCGCCCACTACGGGCCCTTCGTCATGAACACCCCGCAGGAGATCGAGCAGGCAGTCCTGGACTACCAGCAGGGGCGGCTGGGGCGGCTGGATTGATGGTTTTGTTTTAAGTCTGGCTGCAGGACGTCGATGGGAGGAACATCCCCCCGGAAGGTCCGATGTCCGACCCCACTGATCGATCCGCCCCCGACGGTTCCGCCGGCCGCGACGCCCGGCTCGCCCAGGACCTTGCGGGCCTGGAGGGCGTCATCAACCGCTCCGCCGCCGGGGCTGCCCGCACCTCGGTGCGGGTGCAGACCCTGGCCCGGGAGATCGACCAGATCCTGGACAGCACACGGTCCATCCAGACCACCCTCGAGGGCCTGGGGAGCAACATCTCGCAGGGGGCCTCGGCGGCGGAGGAAAGCGCCGAGGCCACCCGGCGCATGGCCGACCACACGCGGCGGGGGCTCCAGGAGAGCGGCCAGGCCGTGGCGACGGTGCGGCAGCTCCAGCAGCAGACCAACCTGACGGCGGAGCGGCTGGAGTCCCTGATGGGCCACATCCTCCAGGTGAACGAGGTCTCGCAGGTCATCGGGGAGATCGCCGACCGCACGGGGCTGCTCAGCCTCAACGCCGCCATCGAGGCCGCCCACGCCGGGGCCTTCGGCCGGGGTTTCGCCGTGGTGGCCGAGGAGGTGCGGAAGCTGGCGGACCGCACGTCCCGGCAGACCCAGGAGATCGGCGCCCTGCTGGAAGCCATCCGCAGGGACCTCGACCCCGCCCGGGAGGCCATGGACCGCAGCCTGGCCCTGGCCTCGGAAACCCGCACCCAGGTCGAATCGGTGGAACAGCGGTTCGCGGGCATCGCGGACCTGGCCGACACCACGGCGGGCCACGTCGCGAACATCGCCCAGTCGGCTTCTGAGGAGCACGCAGCGGCCCGCACCCTGGTGGAGGCCTCCGGGCGCCTGCTGGACTCCACGGGAACCCTGAAATCCGAAGCGGAGGCCGTGGCCCAGGACGCCTTCCGCCTGTCTTCGCTCACGGAGGTGGGGCATCGCCACCTGGCGGCCCACGACACCGGATCCCTCTTCCATCGCGCCCTGGGCCTGGGCCGGGAGCTCTCCCGGACCGCCGCGGAGCTGCTGGAGGCCCCCGCGAAGGGGGGCCAGCTGCGGGCCGAGGACCTCCTGGCCCTGGACTACACCGAAATCCGGGGACCGGGCATCCAGAGCCTGTCGCGGTTCTTCAGCGTGCTGCACGTGCCCCCGGCCGGGTTCGCGCCGCCCAAGTACCGCACGGCCTACGACGCCCTGGTGGAGCGGCCCCTCCAGGAGGCCTTCGATCACGTCCTGGACCAGGAACCCCGCCTCACCTTCGCCCTGATCCTCGACCTCAACAGCTATGCCCCCTCCCACAACCGCCGCTACGTCCAGGACTGGACGGGGCAGCCGGGCCAGGATCTGGCGGGCAACCGCGCCAAGCGGTTCTTCACGGACAACCGGGTGCTGGTGCGGGGGGCCCGCCACGGCCTGGGGGAGGCCGCGGAGAACCTGCCGGA
>JAMPXL010000218.1 GCA_023701165.1 Geothrix sp.
ACCGGGACTCCAGGCCCGTCCCCAGCGGGAAGATGTATCCTCCCGTGGCGGGTGCGACGGGGCCCAGGTGTCCTTGGACATTCTGGCCGGCCCCCGCCACGGAGTAGAGGGTGACACCCGAGGCCACGGCCCTCGCCTTCAGTCCCCTCTGGAGCAGGGTCATGTCCCGGACGATGAGCTCTGCGGATTCCGCCGGGCCCCCCAGATCGCCCCGTGATCGCTGGAAGCCCCGGTCCCGCGAGCCCATCCCGCGGTTGGGCTGGACCATGGCCCGCTTCACACCGGGATGGGACATGTCATCGGCTTCGCAGTGCGAGAAGACGACGACGTGCTTCTGGCCGGGCACCGGCGCCAGGAGGTCGAAGAGGGACTCCAGTGCCTTGGTCTCCCGCGTGACCGTGGCGATGAGGCCGGTGATGAAGGTCGGATTGTTGAGGTTGAGCCGGTCCAGGATGCTGATGCCCCGCTGGTCATGGGTGCCCTTGGCCCAGCCGGGCGCGCCGGTGCGGAAGCCGGTGAGGAGCGCGTTGAGCGCCTCCTGCCCCTCAGGCCCTTCCGGGGCGTCGGCGAAGGTGGCCTGGAACCCCATCCCCTGGAGGGTCTCCTTCGGGGAGCCCACCAGGCCTTCGGGCAGCATGTCCGGCACCTTGGCCAGGGCCCTGGCCCACAGGCCGCGCTGGAGGGAGAACCCGGGCATCAGCGATTCCAGGGAGTCCTTCCCCCGGGCCACGATCAGCACGCGGTCCCCCTCGGGCACCTTGGTGAGGAAATCCGCCGCCGCGGTGAATGCGCCGGCCCGCAGGCCCGTGTCGCGGATGGGCTCGAACACCAGCACCCAGGACTGGGAGGCCGCCGCGGTCTCGGCGGGGGTTTTCAGGACGGTGACCGGACAGACCTTCCCGCCGGCCTTCACCGTCAGTTCCGCGGGCTTCAGGTCTCCCACCAGTCCTCCGCGGGCATCCAGGGCCAGCACCCAGGCCTGGGTGCGCGCGGGGACGGGCTGGCCTGCGGCCAGGCCCACTCCGAGGATCAATCCGATGCACCAGCGGTGGAACATGCGAGGCTCCTTGCTTTGAGGATTGGAAGATCCCCATTGCACCACGGGGCGCCCCCATTGCCCACCCCTCATCGATCCAAGCGCACCGCACGGCCTCCGCCCAAGATTCCTGGGACCAGGCGGCCATCCCTGGCCACAATCGTCCCATGCGGATCGCGGCCGTCGATGTCGGTTCGAATTCCATCCACCTCGTGGTGGTGGAGGCGGACGCCATGGGCGGCCAGCATGTGCTGGCCCGCGAGAAGGCCATGGTGCGCCTGGCCCGGGGCGAGGCCACCACCGGGGAGATCGGCCCGGCCGCCTTCCGCGCGGGCCTCGAGGCCCTGGCCCAGATGGCCAAGGTCATCCGGGGCTTCGAGTGCGGGACTGTCATGGCCTGCGGCACGGCCGCCCTGCGCGACGCGAAGAACGCCCAGGCCTTCGTCCTGGAGGCCGAGTCCCTGGGCATCCCCATCCAGGTGATCTCCGGCGAGGAGGAGGCCCGGCTCATCCACCAGGCGGTCTCCCATGCCATCCCCTTCCCCCCCGAGCCCGTGGCCCTGGTGGATATCGGCGGGGGCAGCACCGAACTGACCTGGGTTCTGGCCGGGCGGGTGGCCGCCAGCATCTCCCTGCCCTGGGGCCTCCAGCGCCTGGCGGATGCGGCCCAGACCGCCGATCCGCCCTCCGCCCATGACCTCAAGCGGCTGCGGCGGATGATCCGGAAGATCCTCAAGCAGGCCCGCAAGGACCTGCCCACGGAGCTGCCGGAACCCACCCTGATTCTCGGCACCTCCGGCACCCTGGAGGACCTGGCCAAGGGCTCTGCCGAGGGCCGTGCCTTCACGGCGCAGCAGCTCCGGGCCTACGCGCTGAAACTGTGGCGGACGGATGCCCAGCAGCGGATCGACCGCCTGGGCGTGGACCCCAAGCGGGCCGAGGTGCTGCATGTGGGGGCCATCTGGGCCCTGTCGCTCATGGAGTGGCTGGGTACCCCGCCCCTGCGCCACCTGCCCGTGGGCCTGCGTGAAGGCATGATCTGGGAGGCCCTCAGGCACGGCGGCGCGGCCATCCCGCCCCTGGCGGACCGCCGCCGGGCCTCCGTCGAGCAGCTGGCCGCGCGGCTGGATCCGGATCCCGGCCACAGCCGCCATGTGGCCCGCCTGGCCGATCAGCTGTTCATCGCCCTCCAGCCCCACTTCGAGCTGGGCGACACCGAGCGCCAGTGGCTGGCTTTCGCGGCCCGGCTGCACGACATCGGCTTTTCCATCTCCGGGAAGGGACACCACAAGCACGGCGAGTATCTGGTTCGCAACGCCACCCTTCCCGGCTTCTGGCCCGAGGAGGTGGACCTCCTGGCCCAGGTGGTGCGGTTCCACCGGGGCAAGGCACCCCACCACGCCAAGCACGAGGCCTTCCGCGCCCTGGCGCCCTGGCACCGCCAGGTGGTGCGCAAGCTGGCCGCCCTGGTGCGGGGCGCCGACGCCCTCGACCGCCGCCGCCGCCAGGCCGTGCGCGGCCTGTCCGTGGAGCTGGACGACCGGACCCTGCGGGTGCGGCTGGAGGCCGTGGGGGATGTGGAGGCCGAGATGGAGGCCTTCCGGGACAAGGGGGCCCTGCTTGGCACCCTGCTGGACCGGCGGATCGAAGTCGCCGTAAGCTGAACGCTCATGACCCTGGATGAGCTGATCAATGACTGGAATGGCCCCCTGCCGAAGGGCGGCCGCATCCCCCAGCTCAACGATGAGACCCTCCGGGACGGACTCCAGAGCCCCTCCGTGCGGGACCCCGACATCGCCGCCAAGCGCGACCTGGTCCACCGCATGGCCCGCCTGGGGGTGGATGCCATGGACCTGGGCATGCCCGGCGCCGGCCCCAAGGCCCTGGCCGCCGTGCGGGCGCTCATGGTGGAGATCCGCGACCACCGCCTGCCACTCAGCCCCAACGTGGCGGTGCGCACCCTCGAGACTGACCTCGTCCAGGTGGCCGAGATCCAGCAGCGGGCGGGCATCCCCCTGGAGGCGGGCGCGTTCATCGGCTCCAGCCCCGTGCGCATGGACGTCGAGGGATGGGACCTGGCCTTCCTCGTGGATACGGCCCGGAAGGCCGTGGCCTTCTGCCGCCGCCAGGAGGTGCCCGTGATGATGGTGACCGAGGACAGCACCCGGGCCCAGCCGGAGGTGCTCAAGGCCATCTACCGCGCCGCATTGGACGAGGGCGCCGAATCCATCTGCCTCTCGGACACCTGCGGTCACGCCACGCCGGACGGCGTGCGCAGGCTGGTGCGGTTCATCAGGGACGAGGTGGTGAAAGACCGGTCCGTGCGCATCGACTGGCACGGCCACAATGACCGCGGCCTGGGCGTGGCCAACGCCATCGCCGCCTTCGAGGCTGGGGCCGACCGCCTCCATGGCAGCATCCTGGGCATCGGGGAGCGCTGCGGCAACGTGGCCCTGGACCAGCTCATGATCAACCTGCACCTCATGGGCTTCCCCAAGGGCGACCTGTCGGATCTGCCAGCCCTGGCCGAACGCGTGGCCGAGCTGTGCGATGTGGCGATTCCCGCCAACTACCCGGTGCTGGGCCGGGACGCCTTCCGCACCGGCACCGGCGTCCACGCCGCCGCCATCGTGAAGGCCCTGCACCGCGGTGACGTGGAACTGGCGGATGCCGTCTACTCCGGCGTCCCCGCGGCCCTGGTGGGCCGCCGCCAGGAAATCGAGATCGGCCCC
>JAMPXL010000219.1 GCA_023701165.1 Geothrix sp.
AGGGTGGGTCCGATGCTGCTGACCATCCAGAGGGTGCCCGTCCGGTCCAGGGCCAGGCTCTTGATGCGCTGACCTTCGGTGCCGGGGATGCGCGTGACGGCCGCAGGGGCCACCCGCAGCGCGCCGTCGTCGGTGGCGGCGAGAATCTCGCCTCCGGGGGCGTGGGTGATGGACCAGACCACTTCGCCGGAGGTGCCCCCGACCAGGGAGTGGTTCCAGACGCGCCCACCGCCTTGGAGCCGGGCCAGGGCGGTGCCCAGCACCCAGAGGCTGCCCTCCCGGTCCCGGAAGACCGTGCGGACCCAGCGGAAGGGCAGCCCTCCCGCGGCATCGATGCGTTCGGTCCGGTCCCCCGAGAGATGCAGGGCGCCCGCCTGGGTGGGGAGCCAGATGGAGCCATCGGCTTCAGAGAAGGGGACGCTGTTGGGGGACAGGCTTGCGCCCAGGCGGCTGGACTGGTCCAAGAAGCGCTCGCCGTCGCGGGTCTTCATGGCGAGGTTCCGGCCGGAGCCAGCCCACAGACGGCCTTCGCCATCCTCCACCACGATGGAGACGCCTCCGCTGGGAAGCCCCTGGGCCGGGCCCCAGTCCTTCTGGGAACCGTCCGGCAGGAAGGTTGTGAGGCCGGCCGGGGTTCCCAGGTGCATGGCGCCCCGGGTTCCCGCGGCCAGGAAGACACTCAGGCCGGAGGGCCGGGGCGCCCGGCGCTGGAACTGCACGCCCTCCTCCTGGACGTACAGGCCTTCCCGGGTCATGGCCCAGAGCCGGCCCTGGTGGTCGAGGGCGATGGTGTCGGCGGCGGTGGGCACGGGCAGGTTGCCGAAGCGCGCGGCTTCGATGCGGCCATCCCGGAACCGCGCCAGCCCCCGCAGCGTGGCCGCCCACACGCCGCCGCCGGGGGCGGGCAGCACCCGGTGGACGAAGCCCGAGGGCAGGCCATCCTCGCGGTTCCAGCGCCGGCATTGGCCGCCTTCATATCGCAGCAGGCCGCTTTCCGTTCCCATCCAGATGAAGCCGTCCGCATCCTGGGTCAGGGTCGTGATGGCGCCTGAAGGCAGTCCCTGGGCCGGTCCCAGCACGGCGAAAGGACGGCTCCAGCCCCCCGCCGCCAAGCTGAGGGCGCAGAGCAGCCCTGCCCCGACGATCCTGATCCAAGCCATGCCCATACCCATCCACTTACTCTGATGCATCCCCGCGGGAACCGCCATCCTCATCGGCCGCCGGGGGTTCAGGCCCGCCCCAGCACCCGCTGGTACAGCGCTTCGTACTGG
Organism: Geothrix sp.; assembly: GCA_023701165.1. Classification (GTDB taxonomy): domain Bacteria; phylum Acidobacteriota; class Holophagae; order Holophagales; family Holophagaceae; genus Geothrix. The sequence continues at coordinate 1,272 of JAMPXL010000219.1, forward strand.
TCCACGACCGGTCCTTCGGCAAAGGTGCCGAGGGCACGCTCCCGGGCGGCGCGGCCCATGGCCTGGCGCTGGCCCTCGTCGCGAAGGAGCTGGATGGCGTCTGTGGCCATGGCCTCCACGTCTCCCATGGGTTCGAGGAAGCCATCCACGCCGTGGCGGACGACCTCGGGCAGCCCCCCCACCCGGCTGGCGATGACGGGCACCCCGTGGCCCATGGCCTCCAGGGCTGCGAGGCCGAAGCTTTCCGTGGCGCTGGGGAGGAGGAAGAGGTCCGAGCAGGCCAGCACCGTGCCGATGTCCAGCTGCTTGCCCGTGAAGCGCACCTCGGCGGAGAAGCCGCGGTCCCGGCAGTAGGCTTCCGCCTCCACCCGGTCAGGGCCATCCCCCACCATCACGAGACGGGCGGGCACCTCCTTCCGGACCCGCTCGAACACCTTGAGCACGTCCATCACCCGTTTCACGGGGCGGAAGTTCGAGATGTGGGTCAGCACCGAAGTGGCCTTCGGAGCCAGCCAGGCCCGGCAGTCCGGACGCTCCTGGCCCGGCGGCTCCACGAAGTTGCCGATGACATCGATGGCGCGGTCCACCCGGAAGGTGCGGTAGGTCTCGTCCCGGAGATACTCGGACACGGCGGTCACGCCGTCGCTTTCCCGGATGGCCATCTTCACCATGGTCAGGTAGCTGGGATCGCTGCCCACCACCGTGATGTCCGTGCCGTGGAGGGTGGTCACCACCTTCAGGCGCGGAACCGCCATCCGGGCCAGGAGGGCCGCCATGGCATGGGGGATGGCGTAATGGGCGTGGAGGATCTCCAGGCCATGGTGTTCCGCCACGTCGGCCATTTTGGAGCCCAGGGCGATGGAATAGGGAGCGTCCTCGAAGAGGGGATAGGTGGTGGCCCTCACCTCGTGGAAATTGATGCGGTCCTCGAATCCCACCAGGCGCGGCGGGACACTGGGGCTGAAGATGTGCACCTCGTGCCCCCGGGCGGCAAGGGCCTTGCCCACCTCGGTGGCCACGACGCCCGAGCCGCCGAAGGTGCTGTAGCAGGAGATGCCGATGCGCATGGATGAGCCTCACTCCCAGCTATGATGAACAGGTTCCCAGGATCCTGCCCATGCCCCTTCTCTTCGCCATCGCCTACTACGCCCTGGATGCGCTGATCTACCTGCTGCTGGCGGTGGCCATCCTGTCCTGGTTCCCCATCGATCCCCGGAACCGCTGGATCCGCCTGCTCCACACGATCACGGACCCGATCCTCCATCCCATCCGGGCCCTGGTGCCGTCCATCGGGGGCTTCAGCTTCGACATCCTCATCGCCGTGCTGGTGCTCGGGCTCATCCAGCGGGTCTTCCTCCGGGCCCTGGCCTCCTGAGGTGACGCATGAAATACACCCCCCTCGACATCCAGCGCCGGGAGTTCGAGAAGGCCTTCCGCGGCATCGAGGAATCCGAAGTGCGGTCCTTCCTCCACGAGGTGGCGGCGGAGTGGGAGGAGCTGCTGGCCGAGAACCAGAAGCTGAAAGAGGAGATCCTCGACAACCGTGAGCGCCTGAAGCAGTACCAGGACCAGGACCGCATCTTCCGGGAGACCCTCCTGCAGGCCCAGCGCACCCGCGAGGACGTGCTGGACGGCGCCAGCCGCGAGAAGGAGCTCATCGTCCGCGAGGCCCAGTTCAAGGCCGAGGAGGTCCTCCGGGAGGCCCAGCAGCATGTGGTGGAGCTGGAGGTCCAGCTGCGCAACCTGAAGATGGAGCGCACCCGGTTCGTGCGGGAGCTGGAGTCCCTCATGGAGCGCACCCGCCGCCACATCCAGGAGGAGGCCCCCGACATGTACCTGGCCCCGCCCCCCACCCTGAACCTGGAGGGGCTGGACCTCACCTCCCTCGACGAGCCCCCCATCCCGCCCGTCCGCCGGCCCAAACCCACGAATTAGCCCCTCACGGAGTTCCCATGTCCCACGCCGTCATCCTCAAGTCCCTCCGCAGCCCCATCGGCAAGTTCCAGGGAGGCCTGGCGCCCCTGGCCGCGCCGGATCTGGCGGCCCAGGTGGTGAAGGCCCTGCTGGCGGCGGTGCCGGGCGCGGCGCCCACGGAGGCCATCTTCGGCAACGTGGTGGGGGCGGGTGTGGGCCAGGCCCCGGCCCGCCAGGCGGCCCTGCGGGGCGGCCTGCCCGCCAGCGTGTCGGCCCTGACCATCAACAAAGTCTGCGGGAGCGGCCTCAAGGCCATCCAGCTGGCGGCCAACGCCGTGCGCCTGGGCGACCACGACCTGGTGCTGGCCGGCGGCATGGAGTCCATGTCCAACGCCCCCTACCTCATGCCCAAGCTCCGGGCCGGCGCCCGCATGGGCCACACGGAAGCCAAGGACGCCATGATCCTCGACGGCCTCTGGTGCGCCATGACCGACCAGCACATGGGCCACACGGGCGAGCTGGTCGCCACCAGGCACGGCATCGGCCGCGAGACCCAGGATGCCTGGGCCGCGGAAAG
>JAMPXL010000220.1 GCA_023701165.1 Geothrix sp.
CCTGGAGGTCGCCGCCGATGGGCAGCTTCTCGAAGGTGAGCAGCTCATAGAGCACGGCGCCCAGGGCGAAGAGATCCTGCTGGAGGGCGTCATTCTCGGGGCCCTGGAGGTAGGGCGCGAGCTTGCGCTTCGCCGCCGGGGCCTTGGCCAGCATGCTCTTGGCCAGGGAAGCGTAGGGCGCGTCCACGACCTGCGTGGCCCCTTCGAAGCTCACCCACACGCTGCTGGGGCTCAGGATGCCGTGGCTGACCCCCTTGGCCTGCATCTGCACGATGGCCTGCGACACGCCCTGGATGACCGTGAGCGCATGGTCCACGCCGAAGGGGATCTGCTCCTGCTTGGCTTTCTCGATGAGCTGGGCCAGGCTGCGGCCGGGCACGTAGTCCCAGGCCACATGGGGCGTCTTGCCGCTCTCCAGACGGTAGCCCAAACCGAAGATGCGGGCGCCGCCCAGAAGGGGCACCACGCGGCCACCCTCGGCCAGGCGCGTGTTCATGCCCGCCTGGAACATCTCTTCCGAGAAGGTTCGCACCAGCACGTGGCGGTCGAAGTTGCTGCCGGCGATGACCACGGCCCGGTGGACCGCGCCGAGAGGATCGCTGGCCAGTTCGGAGGCCAGGAGGTAGGACCCGAGGCGGGTGTAATTGCCCATGACTTCTCCAGAGGGATGGTTGGAACAATAGCCCGAAAGCCGCGATTCGCCTAGTCCATCCCGAGACGGATCTGGCGCCGCGCCTCAGGGTTGGGAAGGAATCTCCCACTGGTCCCCTGCCGCCCGCCAAGCCAGGATCCAAAGGTTGGCCGTGGCATGGACGCCATTGGAAAAAGCCAGCTGGAGCTGCGCGAAGGGAAGGGACAAGTCATCCCACGGACCGATGCGGCGGCCCGCCTCTTCGTTGAAATGCTCCCTGAGCCGCCGGTTCCGCTCCTGCTTGCGGGACTGGAAACGCCGGAGCGCCGGCCCGGGATCCAGGCTGCCGGTGGCGGCCCAGTAGGGCTCCTGCGTCACCAGCAGGTGGGCCAGGTGTTCGTCCGCGTAGGCTTCGAAGCTTTCCCGGAGGGGGCTCAGCCCCTCGGTCGCGGAGGGATCCGTCAACAGCTGGACCATGTGGGCCAGCACACCCAGGTCGCGGACGATGTCCTCGGGGCGGCGGTATTCCTCGCTGAGGCGGAGGATGGTGCGGAACTGGGCCTCCACCTGCTCCACCGTGGGCGGCTGGTCGTTGGCCACGCCCCGGGCGCCCTCCAGCAGCGCCTGGGGGTGGGCCCGCAGCAGGGCGGCCAGGTTCCGGGGCAGCAGGCGCACCGCCTTGGCGGTCTGGGCCTCGTGGACCCGGGGGGACCAGGCGTCCAGGGGGCCGCAGGCCAGCAGCAGGGCCAGGGCGGCCCCTTTCGGATCATGCATCGGGGGCCTCCACAAGGACCGGTTCCATCCCGGCCGGATCCAGGGGGATGCCCAGGGCCTTCAGGCGGTGCAGCAGGGTGGTGCGGCGCATGCCGAGGCGCCGGGCGGTTTCGCTCTTGTTCCAGCCCGTGGCCTGGAGAGCCTCCAGCACCAGGTGGCGCTCCAGGTCCTCCAGGAAGCGGCCCATGTCCTGGTTGGGGGGCAGCCGCGGGAAGGCCGGCGAGGGGAGGAGGCCCGCCACGGAGGCCGGAAGGTCCTGGTGCAGGAGGCGCTCGGGATCCGAGCCCAGGGCCATGGCCCGCTCCACCGCATTTTCCAATTCGCGCACATTGCCGGGCCAGGTGTAGGCCTCCAGGGCCTGGAGGGCCGCCGGTTCCACCTGCTTGAGGGGAAGGCCCAGCTCCCGGGCGAACTTGCGGAGGAAGTGGGCCACCAGCACCGGGATGTCGTCCGGGTGTTCCCGCAGCGGCTTGAGCTGCACGGGAATCACGTTCAAGCGGTAGAACAGATCCTCGCGGAACCGCTTCTGCTCCACGAGGCTGGCCAGATCCTCGTTGGTGGCGGCCACCAGGCGGAAGTCCGACTTGAAGGTCTTCGCGGATCCCAGCGGCGTGAACTCCCGCTCCTGGATCACCCGCAGCAGCTTCACCTGCAGGCTCATGGGCATGGTGCCGATCTCGTCCAGGAACAGGGTGCCGCCCTCCGCCTGCTGGAAGCGCCCCGGACGGTCCGTGCGGGCATCCGTATAGGCGCCGCGCACGTGGCCGAAGAGCTCGTCCTCCAGGAGCGTCTCCGGGATGGCGCCGCAATGGATGGGCACGAAGGGCCCGGGGGCCCGGGGACTCCCCTGGTGGATGGCCCGGGCCGCCAGCTCCTTGCCGGTGCCGGAGGGCCCGGTGATCAGCACCGTGGACGGCGACGGGGCCACCCGGCGCAGCAGGTTCTGGAGCTTCTGCCAGGTATCCGAGCAGCCCACCATCTGCGGTCCCGGCGCCTGGCCCTGGATCTGCTCGCGGAGCCGCTTGTTCTCCTGGTTCAGCTGCGATTTCTCGATGGCCCGCAGCAGCGTGTGCTCCAACTCCTCCGTGCGGAAGGGCTTCGGCACGTAGTCGTAGATGCCCATGCGCATGGCCCGGAGCGCCGTCTCCACCGAGGTGGATCCCGACAGCACCACCACCACCGTGTCGGGCTTGGCGACGGCCTCCCGGGCCAGGTCCAGGCCGTTCAGATCCGGCAGCATGAGGTCCACCACCGCCAGGTCGAAGCGCTCCGTGCGGAGGAACTGGGCGCCCCGGAGGCCGGATCCCGTACCCACCACCTCATGCCCGTGCCGGGACAGCAGGGTGCCCACCACATCAAGGATGGTGGGATCGTCATCCACCAGCAGGGCCCGGGCGGGATTCATACCTGCCAGGGTCCCCAGCCTGAAGCCCCCTGTCAAGGTTTGGACAGCCCGGCTAGACTCCCCCCATGCTTTCCCGATCCAGCCTGTGGCAGCGCCTCTCCGGAGCCCCGCTCTGGCCCCTGGCCTGGGCCCTGGCCGCCGCCTGCGCGGTGCCGTGGCTGGCGCCGGAGCGCTGGGACGGCCAGATCGCCGGCCGGTGGGTGGCCCTCGGCACCCTCGCCTGGCTGCTGACCCTGCCCCTGCTTCGCACCCCCTATCGCCACCGCTGGGCCGTGGTGCCTCTGGCCCTGGGACTGGCCGGCTTCACCTTCCTGGGCCTGGCCCGCAAGGCCCGCTGGGAAACCGCCCTGCCTGCGGGTTTCCAGGCCGTGGAGGGCCGCATCGACGCCCCCTGGACGCGGCAGGGGGAGCGCCTGCGCACGCGGATCGAACTGTCTGCGCCGACATCCATGCGGGGCCTCTCCCTGCCGCTCACGGTGCCCGCGGACGGGGAACCGCCACCGGCACCCGGAATGCCCGTTCGGCTGCGGGGCGACCTGCGCCCTGTCCAGCCTGCGCCTGTCTTCCTGGTGGAACGGCCCCTCTGGCGGGCCCGCAGCGACGAGGCGCCCCGCCGCATCCACCTGGCCTCGGCCCAGCTGCTGGAGGCCACCGGGCCTGCCAGGCCCTCGCTCCTGCTCCGCCTCCAGACCTTCGCCCGCCGCCGCTTTGAGGCCCTGCCCCTGGGTGCCACGGCGAAGGATCTGTGGGGGGCCCTGGCCCTGGGGATTCCCCCCGCGGAGGAGGCCCATGTCAGCGTGTTCGCCGAAAGCGGCACCCTCCACATCCTCGTCGTGTCCGGGCTGCAGGTGACCCTGGTGATGGCCGCCGTGGAGGCCCTCCTCCGCCGCCTGCGCCAGCGGGGCGCCGCCGCCGGGGCCATCGCCGCGGGCCTGCTCTACGCGGCC
>JAMPXL010000221.1 GCA_023701165.1 Geothrix sp.
ACAGCCGCTGGAGCAGGTTCAGCATGACCCGCTCGGCCAGGAGGATGCCGTGGCTGGAGCCCCGCAAGCGCATCACCTCGGTGCCGGCGGCGACCCGCTGGCCGTCATGGCGGGCCAGCTCGGCCGTGAGCCCCGTGCAGGTGATCTTCAGCACCTCCCCCGCCATGGGCAGGCCCGCCAGCACCAGGTCCCCCTTGGCCATCACCCGGGCGGTCATGGGGCGGTCAGGCACCGAGGCCGTGGTCCAGTCCTGGGTGCCCCAGTCCTCCCGCAGGAAGGCGCGCAGCTGGTCGCGGTAGGTCTCGGGGTGCGGGGGATGGAACATCGGTCACTCCGGCCTCAGCGTACAATGCTCAACGATCCCAAACCAGGAGCCCCCCATGTCCTTTGTCCTCGTCGAGAAAGCCGACCGCATCGCCTGGGTCACCCTCAACCGCCCCGAGAAGCTCAACGCCCTGAACAACGAGGTCCTGAAGGAGCTGGAGGAGGCCTTCGCCGGCCTCGAGCAGGACTCCGAGGTGGGCGCTGTGGTGGTCACAGGCGCCGGGGAGAAGGCCTTCGTGGCGGGCGCCGACATCGCCGAGCTGAAGTCCCTCGACACCGCCAGCGCCCGGGCCCAGGCCCTGCGCGGGCAGGCGGTCTTCCAGCGCATTGAGGCCATGCCCAAGCCCGTGATCGCCGCCGTGAACGGCTTCGCCCTGGGCGGAGGCTGCGAGCTGGCCCTGGCCTGCCACATCCGCATCGCCAGCGAGAACGCCCGGTTCGGCCTCCCCGAGGTGAGCCTCGGCATCATCCCCGGCTACGGCGGCACCCAGCGCCTGCCCCGCCTGGTGGGCAAGGGCGTGGCCCTGGACATGATCCTCAGCGGCGAGATGACGCCCGCCGCCGATGCCCTGCGCATGGGCCTCGTGAGCCGCGTGGTGCCCCAGGCCGACCTCAAGGCCGCCGCCGAGAAACTGGCGAAGACCATCCTGTCGCGGGGTCCCCTGGCCTTGCGCAGCGCCCTCGCGGCCGTGAACGAGGGCCTGGAGATGCCCCAGGACCAGGGCCTCCGGTACGAAGCCGCCCTCTTCGGCCTGCTGGCCGCCACCACGGACATGCAGGAGGGCATGGGCGCCTTCCTGGAGAAGAGGGCCGCTTCTTTCCGCGGGGTGTGAGCCGGGCTCTAGGCTGGGCCTACGGCCCACCCTAGAGATAGGGGGGCTTCGCCCCCAAAATCGCTTTTTCGATCTCTAAAAAAAGCGGGCCAGACGGCCCGCTTTTTTTGGAGCATGAAGCGGCTACCGCTTGGTGCCAGGGGCGCCGAGCGTGACGGCGGCTGTCTGCTCGTTGTTGTACTGGTCGACGACCTTCACCAGGATGCGGTCTCCGCGCAGGGCCTCGCGGGGCACCGCCACGTCGAAGCGCTCCTCCTTCTGGTCAAAGACCCTGTCCTCGGGCACGACCTGGAGCCAGCGCTCGCCGTCGGCGCTGATGGCGCCCTCCTTCAGCACCGAGGTCTCGTCCCGGGCCAGGAAGCGGATGCGGACGCCATCGCCCTCCGGCAGGGCGCTCAGCTCGGCGATGGACGGCGGCGTGTGGTCCACGGTGAAGGGCGCCGTGCGCCAGGTGCTGGCGAGGGCGGCGTTGAAGGGGGCCGTGGGCGCGTCGGAGGCCGTCACTTCCAGGCGGTAGCGGCCGTCCGGCACCGGCAGGGTGTCGAAGCTGAAGAACTTCTCCTTCCAGGCCTTCTCCAGGAGGAGGGGCGCGCCGCGGTCCGGCACTAGCCGGATGGAGAACTGGAGGGCATCGGCATTGGGATCGTTCACCCGGAACACGAAGCTCTGGCCGCCGCGGCGGAAGCCGCGCTTCTCGGCGCCCATGTAGCCCAGGGCCGGGATGAGCTTCTGCGTCTCCAGCGGGACCCGCTCGATGCCGATGTCGTCCGGCGGCGCGGTGCGCGTGATGACCAGACCTGGGGGCATGGGGTCCACGCCTTCCCAGACCGGGGCCAGGTTGCGGTGCGCCCAATGCACGGTCACGCTTTCCACGATGGGAGTGGCGCCACCCCGGGTGCTGCTGAGACGCAGGCGGAACTGGGCGAACCGCGAGGAAGGCAGGGCCGGCCGTTCGCCACTGCGCAGCGGCGGCGTCCAGGGGCTCCAGGTGGCATCCGGAGTCTCGGTGCTGCCGGTCCGGAACTGGAATTCCACCTGGGTGCCCGTGGGAGTCTCGGCATCGAGGTAGGCCCGGCCCCAGTCCGCCAGGGGAGCCCCCCGCAGGATCTTGGATTCCAGCGTGCCCTCCGTGGCCTGGGCCTCGGACAGCAGGTGCAGCTCGGCGGGGTTGGACCCCACCACCAGCAGGTCCCCGCCCGAAGGCAGGAAGGCGGTGGCCTGGGCCGTGCCCAGCTCCTGCACCACCGCAAAGGGGTCCCCGTCCCGGGTCCGGCCCAAGGGCAGCGAGAAGAGGCGGGAACGGTTGCCCGTGCCCACCAGCAGCTGCCCCTTCCAGGCGGTCAGGGCGTAGACCTGGCTCTGGGCGCTCTGCCACAGGGTTTCCGGCACGCGATCCCGGTCCAGGCGGAGGACGGCGGAGCGGGCGGCGACGGCCGCATCGGCCTGGAGGTACCCCTCCCGCCGCTCCAGCTGGCCCGTGCTGAACTTGGGCGTCAGCCCATTGTCGGCGCCGACGTACAGGAGGCCGTCGGCCACAGCCAGGGCCCGCACCTCCTCGAAGGGGGTATCCATGAGGGTCTCGAGCCGGTCGCCCTGGCGGCTGTAGCGCAGCACCAGGCCCCGCCCGTGGCTGCCCAGGTACCAGCCCCCCTGCCCGTCCGCGGCCAGGGCCGTGAAGGCCGTTTCGTCTGCCAGCTCCGCCAGGCGGCGGCTGGAGCCCTCCCGGGCCTGCACCAGGACCGCCCCCTTTTCCGAACCGCCCGCCACGATCACGGCGTCGCCTTCCACGGCGAGGGACCAGACGATGCGGGCATCGATCTCCGCGAAGGGCTTCACGTCACCGGAGGGCGTCACGCGGAACAGCTTGCCTTCGCCCGTGGGCGCCACGATCAGGTCCTGGCCCAGCCGCGCCAGGGCGAACACGATGCCGCCCTTGACCTGGCCCAGGGGCTTCACCTGGCCGACGGTGTAGTGGAAGAGCCGGCCGTCCGTGCCCGCGGAAAGGTAGGCGCCGCCGGAGCCATCGGCCACCGCGGCCCAGATCACGCCCTCGGGCAGCTGGCCCACACGGCGCAGGTTGGGCGCCAGGCGCAGGCGGCCGTCCGCGCCGATGCGGACACCCCGGGTCTCAGAACCCAGCCAGTCGTTGAAGCCCGAGAAGGCGGCGGTGGGCTGGTCGGCGTGGGCGGCGATCCCCACCACGGCAGCCAGGAGCAAGGTCATCCAGCGCATAGAACCCTTTCGTGTGCGGCCCATGGTCTATTCGATCTCCACTTCAAGCTGGCTCAGGCCCCGCACCTCGCGGTCCAGCGGCAGCACGGCCCGCCCCACGATGCGGCGCTGGAGCCGGTTGTCGCTGCTGGCCCCGTCGCCGCTGACCAGGCTGGCCACCGTGGGCGGGATGCCCTCGATGCGGGCGCCCCGGAGGCCCGCTCCCGGCTGCGCCTGCACCAGGAGGGCGTAGGCGTGGTTGTTCCTCAGGGCGCCGTTCAGAAGGCGCACCACGTCGCCGAGGTTGGCCACTTCGATCATCCGCTCGTCAGGGTCGGCGGCCATGAGGCTGAATCCGTCGCCCACCATGAGGATGGCCTTCCC
>JAMPXL010000222.1 GCA_023701165.1 Geothrix sp.
CCGGCGCGGATCCGCGCCAGGTCCGTCAGCAGGCGCAGGAGCAGCTCCAGGGGCTGGCGCAGCTGCTCGCCCTGGGCCAGGAGGGAGTCCTTTTCCGGCAGCAGGGGCTCCCCTGCTTCGGTGAAGGGTCGCCCGCCCAGCAGGGCCAGCCAGGCTTCCACCTGGGCCTCGGCGCGACGGAAGGCGGCCTCGTCCAGGAACCGCAGGCTGCCTTCGCCCAGGGCCGTCCAGCGGGGGCGCTCGGCCTCGGCCCAGCCCAGCCGGGCCGCCACGGCCCAGGCCTCGTCGGGGCTGAGGGGCGCAAAGGGGATGCGTTCGCAGCGGCTGCGGATGGTCTGGAGCAGTGCTTCGGGGCGGTGCGTCACCAGCACGAAATGGGTGCCCTCGGGGGGTTCCTCCAAGGTCTTGAGCAGAATGTTGCCGCTGGATTCATTGAGGCGGTGGGCTTCCTCCACCACGATCCACCGGTGGCAGCCCACGGCGGGTGCCAGGGAGGCCCATTCGATGACGCCGCGGCTGAACCGGGGCTGGTTGTTGGAATCCAGGCCTTCCCGGATCTGGTCGATGCGGATGACACCCGCCTTGCCCTCGGGCGTGATGCGCAGCAGGTTCGGGAGTTCGAAGGGCAGGTCGTCGCCCAGCAGCATGCGGCAGCCTTCGCATTGGCCGCAGGCGTTCCGGCGGAGGCAGATCTCGCGGCGGGCCAGTTCCAGCGCCACGCGGCGCTTGCCGATGCCTTCGGGGCCCGTGAAGAGCAGCGAGCCGCGGATCCGCCCCCCCTGGAGACGGTCCAGCAGGCGCTGGCGGATGGCCCGGTGGCCGACGACTTCCGGCGCGAACATCAGTCGACCACGAAGCCGGCGCTGCGCAGCAGCGGCGCCACGCGGGCCCAGATGGCCGCTTCCACCCGCTCCACCGGATCCCGGGCGGGCACCAGGGCCACACGGGCGGGATGGGCCTGGGCGATGACGAGGAAGCGGTTCCGCACCTTGCGGTGGAAGTCCAGGGCCGCCTCATCGAACCGGGTTTCCGCGAATTCGGCGCCCAGGGACAGGTTGCGCACCTCCACCCGCTGGAGCGAGGCTTCGGGATCCATGTCCAGCAGAACGGTGAGGTTGGGGCGCAGCCCCCGCAGCACCAGGTCGCTGAGGCGGTCCAGGGCGGCCTCAGGCACGCCGCTGGCGCCCTGGTAGGCCCGGGTGGAGTCCTCGAAGCGGTCCACCAGCACCACCTTCCCCTGGGCCAGGGCGGGCCGGATCACCGTCTCCAGATGCTGGGCGCGGTCCGCGTAGAAGAGCAGCAGTTCGGCATCCGGGCACCAGGCCTCGCCGCTGGCGTGCCGCTCCAGCAGCAGGCGTCGCAGTTCCCGGCCCAGGGCCGTGCCACCGGGTTCCTTGGACACCACCAGAGGCAGGTCCAGGTGCCGGAGCCGCTCGGAAAGCCGCAGCATCTGGGTGGACTTCCCGGACCCCTCCACGCCTTCGATGGTGATGAACACGCCCCGCACCAGACCTCCGTCCGAATGAGGATACCCGCGGTTTGGCCGCGCCCGGCTGGAGTGCTATCCTGCTTGAAACTCCAGGAGTTCCAGGTGGCCGAAGCGATCCATTGCCCCAGCTGCTCCACCCGCTACCGCCTGCGCGCCGAGCGGCTGCGGCCCGTCATCCGCCGGGCCCGGTGCTTCTCCTGCGGCGGCGTGTTCCCCGTGGGGGACGTGGTCCAGCGCCTGCTGGCCGAGGCGCCGGCCGCCACCGCCAGCTTCGACCGGGAGGCCGTGGCCGCGGCGCTGAACGAGGTCCCGGCCGCGCCATCCTCCCTGACCCTGGGCGATCTGGAAGGGGTGGATTCGGAGATCCTGGAAAAGACCCTCGTGGACCTGCCCACGGCCCTCCCCGAGACGAAGGCCGAGCCCGCTCCACGCCCGGCCGTCATCGTGCCGGAAGCTGGCGAAAGCACCCTGACCGGCGGGTACTCCTCCGCCCGGGACGCCATCGATAAGCTGTTCGCGGGTACGCCCGCTCCCGCCCAGTCCCCGAGAACCCCCAAGGATCCGTCCTCCATGGACATGGAAGCCACCCTGTCGGCCCTGGAGGCCACCCTGGGTGGAGCCAGCATGCCCCTGCCCGACAGCGACACTCCCACCGCCTCCGGGCGGCTGCCCGGGATCAGCCAGACGCCCGCCACCGCCACGGTCCGCCTGTCCCAGGAAGACCTCCAGGCGGCCCTGCGGGCTGGAAACCCGGAAAGCCCGTCGCCCTCTCCCCAGATGGCCGCCCCTGAGGACCTGCCGGAAGCCCTGCCCTCCTACCCCCAGGCCGGGCCCTCCCATCCGGAGACCGTAGAGGATCCGGGCGCCGAACAGCTTCGCCTGAAGATCGGCGAGGAAGTCTATCCGGGCCTCACCATGGCCCAGCTGGCTGCCTGGGTGGAGGAAGGCCGCATCCTGGAGCATCACCTGGTGGCGCGGCAGCACAGCGAGAACTGGCTGGAGGCCCACAAGGTGCCCGGCCTCCGGCCGGTCTTCGAGCGCCAGCGCCGCGAGCGGAGCGGCGGCGCCCCCTCGCTCGATCCGTCCTCCCTGGAGATCGCTCCCAAGAAGAGCCTCTTTGGTGGCCTCTTCGGCAAGAACTGAGATGCAGACCCTCACCCTCGCCGCCCTCCTCTGCCTGGCCCAGGCTCCGCCAGCCCCCCCGCCCGCAGCCACGGCGCCAGTGCCCGAAGCCTCGCTTTCCTACTTCTCCGAGACCTTCGCCTTTGCCTGGGACCGCATGATCCCCCTGTCCGTGAATGTGGACGGCCTCAAGGTCCACAGCATCTTCTTCAACCGGCGCGTGGTGCAGCCCGGATTCTTCAACATCCTCAAGGGCGCCGAATTCGGAACGCGGGCCCAGGTCGAGGTGACGAATACCGGCAAGCACCCGAAGATCCCCGGTTTCGCCGTGGCCGTGCTGGACAGGGACGGCAAGCTGGTGGGCGTGGCCTCCGGCGGCACCAAGGTCGGCACCATCAAGCCCGGCGAAACCGAGACCTTCGACCTGAACTTCACCCAGGTGAAGGAACGGCTCGCCAAGGGCGACCGCTTCCTGCTGGCCATCGAACTGAGGAACTGAGCCTCACATGAGGCCGAGCCTGGTCCCCGACCGGATCGAGCATGTCCAGGAGCACCGGAGGGTCGCCGAGACCTTCGGGTTTCAGGGGTGGATCTGGGGGGCATTCTTCCTTCTCACCGCAGGCCTGTTTGTCCTGCCGGGGAAAGCCCCCTTGCCCGCCGCCGCCTGGGCGTTTTCGGCAGGCTCGGCCGCGCCCGGCCTGGCCCTCATGGCTTATGAAATCTGGCGGCGCAGGCGCCGTGTGCATCTTGTCAGGGACGGGGGAAACATCGCCGTCTACCGTCAAGGGCGGCTCGACCAGACTCTTGCCCCGGACGCCATCACCCAGGTGAAGGCCGGGCTCCTGCTCATGCTCAAGGTCGGGATCGGGCTGGGGGCCTGCGGGGCCGCGTTCACGGCCTTGGGTCTCTCGGAACTCAAGGGGAAGGCAGACCCGATCGGCACGGCGATGATCCTCTCTCTGGGGTGCGCCTGCTGGGCCTCCCTTCTGGCCGCCGCCTGGACGAGGTTCTTCCGCATCCACCTGCGGGTGCCCCGCGAGAAGGGCTGGCTGGTGGAGGAAACGGTCCTGATCACCCCCGATCAGGGGAAGGAGCTGTTTCCGTAGGGACAGGCTCCAGGGGGCGACCGGCTCTCAGTCC
>JAMPXL010000223.1 GCA_023701165.1 Geothrix sp.
CATCCCAGGGCCCCTGCCAGCAGCAGCCAGCCGACGGGCGAGCGGGCGGCGATGCGGAGGTCCTGCCAGGAAGGCAGTGCGCCGAAGACCAGGTTCGCCAGGAGGTACACCATGCCGGCCTCGGCCCAGCCGAAGGCCGGATGCTGCCCGAGCCGCCACAGGAAGAGGCCGTAGGCCGCGGGCAGCAGCAGGAGCGGCGCCAGGCCGATGAAGAAGGCGTTGTACCAGCGCAGGTTCGCCAGGGCGACGGCCCCCAGCACCCAGCCGCAACCTTCGCGCCTCGGCAGCACCGTGAAGCCCACGGGCCGGCCGTGGAGCAGGTGGCCCAGGATCCAGTGGCAGAGCTCGTGGCAGAAGGTTCCGGGCAGGGCCAGCAGGGAGAACAGCCAGAAGGACCGCCGCGCCTGGTTCAGCAGCCACAGCGCCGCCGCCGTTCCCGCCAGGTAGCCCAGCGCCAGGCCGCGCCCTCCCGTTTCCAGCCCCCAGGCATGATCCATGAACACCGCCTCCGGGCTCCATTGGAGCATCCCCCGGAGGGAATCGTCCGCTCCGGTCAGGTGTCGATGAACCGAGTGAACTCGGACACCCCGGCCCGCTCGGTGACCAGGCTGTTCTCCACGGCAGCCGGATCGGCGTAGCCGAGGGCCATGCCGCACACCAGCATCTGGCTGGGCCGGAAGGCCAGCTCCTCGGCGATGACGCGGTGGAACTGGGTGAAGGCGGCCTGGGGGCAGGTGTGCAGGCCCCGGGCGCGGGCCGCCACCATGATGGACTGCAGGAACATGCCGTAGTCCAGCCAGCTGCCCAGCGCCATCGTGCGGTCGATGCTGAAGATCAGGCCCACGGGCGCGTCGAAGAACCGGAAGTTGCGGCCATGCTGCCGGTGCATGCCCTCCTTGTCGGTCTTGGCGAGGCCCAGGAGGCCGTACAGATCCCAGCCCACCTTGCGGCGGCGGTCGAGGTAGGGCGGGGCCCATTCCTTCGGGTAGTAGTCGTACTCCCGTTCGTGCCGGGCCAGCTCGGCGGGATCTTCGTAGATGGCGCCGATGCGGTCGCAGAGCCGGTCCCGGGCGGCCCCCGTCAGCACGTGGACCTGCCAGGGCTGGGTGTTGGTGCCCGAGGGCGCCCGGGAAGCCAGTTGCAGGATGGTCTCCACGGTCTCGCGGGGCACGGGCGTCGGCAGGAAGGCGCGCATGGAGCGGCGGCTGGTGAGGGCGGCATCCACCGCGGCGGTCTGGGCCCCGGTGGGTGCATCGAACAGATTCATGAGGTCGGTCCTTTCGGGAAGGCTCATTTCAGCCCGTGCTTCGCCTTGAACCCCGTCCACTCGCCCTTGGCCTTCAGGAAGGCCTCCGCGTCCGGGCAGAGCAGGAAAGGGTTGGTGCGCCGTTCCCATGCGAGGGTGGAGCTGGGACGGGCACCGTAGTCGTGGCCGGGCCAGAGGGTCGTGTGGGGCGGCCAGTCCCGCAGCAGGCGCTGGAGGCTCTCCCATTCGGTGCGGCCGTCGGCCTCGGTCTGGGTGCCGCCCACCTTGCCCACAAAGAGCAGGTCGCCGGTGAGGCCCGCGTCCTGGCCCTCCACCAGGAAGGCCAGGTGGTCCGGGCAGTGGCCGGGGACATGCCAGACGCAAAGGGCATAGGCGCCGAAGGGCACGCGGTCCCCGTCCCTCAGCGTGAGATCCACCGGACCCGGATGCCCGGGGCCGCCCGCCACCAGGGCCCCGGTCAGGGCCTTCGCCCCTTCGTTGCCGTTGGCGTGATCCGCGTGGCCATGGGTGTTGAGGATGTGGGTGATCCTCAGCCCCTGGGCCCGGGCCCGTTCCACCGCGATCTCCGGGGTGTAGGAAGGATCGATGAGCAGGCCCACGCCCGCCTCCCGGTCCCCCAGGAGGTAGCCGAAGTTGCGATCGCCCCCCACCCGGAGCTGCTCGAAGATGAACCGCATGGGAGCCTCCCGCTGCCATTGTCCCCCATGAGCCCGTCCCGCCGGGGAACGCTCCCGCCTTTCCCGGCATCCAACGGAGCACCTGGAGGGCGGACCCATGCGGAAGCGGAGCATCTGGCTTGCGGTGGCCGCAGCCGTCGCGCTGGCGGGCGCCGCCCTGGCCCTGCCGCGCCAGGCCCCCCATAAGCCATCCCCACACGAGGTGAAGGTGAACGCCCCTGACAAGCCCAGCCCCGCCGCCCTCAAGCAGAAGCTCACGCCCATGCAGTACCACGTCACCCAGGAGGCCGGCACGGAACCGCCCTTCCAGAACGCTTTCTGGAACGAGCACCGGGACGGGATCTACCTGGACCTGGTGAGCGGCAAGCCGCTGTTCTCCTCCAAGGACAAGTACGATTCCGGCTGCGGCTGGCCCAGCTTCACCAGACCCCTGGAGGAGACGGAGGTCGTCGAGCGTCGCGACGTCTCCCACGGCATGGTCCGCACGGAAGTCCGCTCCAAGGATGCCGATTCCCACCTGGGCCATGTCTTCGACGACGGCCCGCGGGACCAGGGCGGCCTGCGCTACTGCATCAACTCCGCCGCCCTGCGCTTCGTGCCCGTGGATGACCTGGAGAAGGAGGGCCTGGGCCGCTTCCTGCCCCTGTTCGGCCGCGCGGCCAAGGCCGTGCCCGCGGCTAAAGAAGAGATCGCCACCCTGGCGGGGGGCTGCTTCTGGGGCATGGAGGACCTGATCCGCAAGCAGCCCGGCGTGCTCGATATCGACGTGGGCTACACCGGGGGTTCCGTGGCGAATGCCACCTACGAGCACCACGAGGGCCACGCCGAGGCCGTGCAGATCCGCTTCGATCCCGCCAAGACCAGCTTCGAGGCCCTGCTGCGCTTCTTCTTCCGCATGCACGACCCCACCACCCTCAACCGCCAGGGCAACGACGTGGGCACCTCGTACCGCAGCGCCATCTTCTTCCACAGCGAGGCCCAGCGGCAGACCGCCGAGCGCGTGAAGGCCGAGGTCGACGCCAGCGGCAAGTGGAAGCGCCCCGTCGTCACGGAGATCACGGCGGCGGGCCCCTGGTGGAAGGCCGAGGAATACCACCAGGACTACCTGATCAAGCATCCGGGCGGCTACACCTGCCACTACGTGCGGGACTGATTCTGCGGCATCCTTGTCCATCCGGCCCTCCGCGGACCGGATGGATTCTGGAGCCCCCATGTCCGGCGAGTTTCCCAAGGTGAACGCCTCCGACCTGCATGCCGTGGTCGAGGCCCTGGCCGAGGCGTCCACGGCCCTCACGGACATGCCCCTGGGCCGCCGCGAGTTTCCCTCCCGCACGGCGGTGGCCTCCCTCGTGGAGGAGCTGCGGGCCCTGCTGTTCCCGGGCTATTTCGGCGCCTCGGAATTGAAGTCCGAGACGTTGCGCTACCACCTCGGCGCCCGCATGGACCGCGTGCTCCACGGCCTGGCGGACCAGATCCAGCGGGGGCTCATGGCCTCGGATCCGGCCTGCGGCGCCTGCGAGGAACGGGCCCTGGACCTGGCCCGGGCCTTCCTGGCGCGCCTTCCGGAGGTGCGGCGCCTGCTGGCCACGGACGTCCAGGCCGGCTTCGAAGGCGATCCCGCCGCCACCAGTCCCGACGAGGTGCTGTTCAGCTACCCGGGCCTTCTGGCCATCACCAGCCAGCGCCTGGCCCACGAGCTGCTGAAGCTGGGCGTGCCCCTGCTGCCCCGCATGATCACCGAGCACGCCCACAGCCTCACGGGCATCGACATCCACCCCGGCGCC
>JAMPXL010000224.1 GCA_023701165.1 Geothrix sp.
CCGGACCAGGCCCGGGTGGACGCCCTCATCCGGGACGCCCAGGGCCACCTGACGGCCCGGGCCTTCCAGATGGGGCTCGGCCCCCAGGCCGGGTTCGCCTTCAAGAACCATCACGCCGACGCGCTTGGCGGGGACCATGTGCGGTTCCACCAGACCTACAAGGGCGTGCCCGTGTTCGAAGGCGAGGCCATCGTCCATGTCCGGAACGGCCAGGTGCGCACGGTCACCGATGACCTGGTGCGCGGGCTGGCCCTGAACGTCGAACCCACCGCGGGCCGCGCCGAGGCCCTGGCGGCGGCGCATGCGGCGCTGGCCCCCCGGGGAAGCTACGCCCACGAGCCCACGGCGGCGCTCGTGGTGGCCAGCCTCGAACCCGGCCCCAAGAGCCGGGTGCCCCTGCGCCATGCCCTGGCCTACCACGTCCACACGGAGCTGGAGAACGGCGCCCAGGAGACGAAGCACACGGATTTCCTGGTGGATGCCCACACAGGCCAGGTGCTGGAGTCCTGGGACACGCTGCGCACCTCGGGCGTCTCCGGCACCGGCCAGTCCCAGTGGTACGGCACGGTGACCCTCGACACCAACGCCACGGCCACCGGCTACGAGCTGCGGGACACGACCCGGGGCACCGGCGGCACCTTCGGGAACAACGTGACCACGAACCTGCTGAACGGCACCTCGGGCGCCGGGTCCATCTTCACGGATGCGGACAATGCCTGGGGCGACGGCCTCCAGTACAACGGGACCCCCGGCATGGGCGCCAATGCCCAGACCGCCGGCGTGGACGGCCACCGCGGGATGCAGGCCACCTGGGACTTCTTCCAGAACGTGTTCGGCCGGAACGGCATCGACAACGCCGGGAAGGCCACCTTCAGCCGCATGCACTACAGCAGCCAGTACGACAACGCCTTCTGGTCCGACAGCTGCTTCTGCATGACCTACGGCGACGGGCAGGTGGGCGGCTCCGTGGGCGAAGCGGACCTGGACACCTCGGCCCACGAAATGAGCCACGGCGTCTGCGCCGCCACGGCCAACCTCGTGTACCGCAAGGAGTCCGGCGGCCTCAACGAGGCCAATTCCGACATCTTCGGCACCCTGGTGGAGTTCTACACCCTGAACGGGGGCACGGGCGGTTTCATCCCCAGCACACCGGGTTCCGGCCCCATCACGGCGAACTACAAGCTGTTCGAGAACAGCTGGGGCCATGCCTATCCCAACGAGGCCCTGCGCTGGATGTACAAGCCCAGCCGCGATGGCCGCAGCCCTGATTTCTACAGCAGCACCCTCGGGCGCCTCGATGTCCACTACAGCTCCGGCGTGGCCAACCACTTCTTCTTCCTGCTGGCCCATGGCAGCCAGGTGGACAGCCTCTCCGACAACATCGCCTCGCCCATGACCAACGGCGTCACGGGCATCACCGGCATCGGCAACGACAAGGCGGGCCGCATCTGGTACCTGGCGCTCACGGCCTACATGACGAAGCGCACGAACTATGCGGGCGCCCGCCTGGCCACGCTGAACGCCGCGGCGGACCTCTTCGGGGCCGGTTCCACCGAGTACCAGACCGTCAACACGGCCTGGCTGGCTGTGAATGTGAAGTAGCTGCCGCCCGGGGGCTCAGGACTGTGCCATCCCGTCCGGGCTGGCGCAGTCCTTCAGCACGTCCAGCCAGGCTTTCAGGATGAAGGCCGTGGCGCCCCAGAGCGGCGCCTGGGGCAGTTCGAGCCGGGGCACCTGGATGGCCAGGCCATGCCGCTCCAGGCGCTCGATGGTCCAGGGGGCCTCCAGGAGGGGCGCCAGGGGGAGCATGAGGGCCTGCTCCAGCTCGTGATCCAGGCGGAACCGGGGCTCCGGCTGCTCCCAGCGGAAGAACACAGGCGTGAAGCGGGTCCGGGCCTTGGCCACACCGTCCGGGAAGCAACCCAGCTCCCAGAGCCCCTCCGCCACGCCGATCTCCTCGGCCACCTCCCGGCGGGCCGTGGCCGGCAGGTCGCGGTCGCGGGGCTCCACCATGCCGCCGGGGAAGGCGATCTCGCCGGGGTGATGGGGGGCGCCGTAGCCGCGCTGGACCAGCACCACCTTGCGGGCGCCCAGGGCATCGCCCCAGAGGATCACCCCCACCGCCGCCCGGCGGGGATCCTCGGGGATGCGGGCGCTGAGCTTGTGGGGATCCGCCCCGAGCTGGGGCCGCCGCAGGCTTTGCGCGATGCCGGGCCAGGGCACCGGCGGGGCTTCTTCGGGGGGGCGCCAGGTGCCCACTACTTCACCTTCCCGAAGACGGATCCCTTCACCCGCTCCACGGTGTAGACGCCGCGGATGCGCCGCAGGCCGGCCATGAGCTCCACGAGGTGGGCCCGGTCCCGCACGCGGAGGGCGATGTGGAAGAGACCCGCCCCTTCTTCCGTGGCCGAACCGTGGAAGCGCTGCACGTTGATGCCCACGCGCTGGATGCCCTCGGAAATGGCCGCGACCATGCCGGGGCGGTCCTCGGTGGTGAGGGCGACCTCCGTATCGTAGAGTTCCGTCCCGTGCTTGCCCCAGGCCACGTTCACGCGGCGCTCGGGGTGCATGGTCCCCTTGGTGAGCTGGGGGCAGTCGGCGCGGTGGATGGCGGTGCCGCGGGTGCGGGTGATGTAGCCCACCACCTCGTCGCCCCAGATGGGCTTGCAGCAGGCGGCCAGGGCGTAGAGGATCCCCGCCGTGTCCCCCACCACCACCGAATCCATGAGGTTCGAGGTGTTCTCCTTCGGCTTGGCGCGCGCCGGCTCGGGAATCAGGGGCTCGATGAGCTTGTGGACGGTGATGCGGCCGAAGCCCAGGGCCGCGTGGGCCGCGTCCCAGTTCGCCAGCTTCAGTTCCGCCAGGCGGGCCTCGAGCTTGGCCTGGGCCTCGGGCTCATCCAGCCGCACGCCCAGGTTGCGGGCCTCGCGCTCCAGCCGCTCGCGGCCCAGGGTGATGGCGTGGGCGCGTTCCTCCTCGCGGATGAAGGCCTGGATGCGGCTCTTGGCGCCGGCGGACTTCACGAAGCCCAGCCAGTCCCGGCTGGGCTTGTGGTCGGGGCGCGTGAGGATCTCCACGCGGTCGCCGTTCTGGAGGGTGTGCTTGAGCGGGACCATGCGCCCGTTCACCTTGGCGCCCACGCAGCGGTGGCCCACCTGGGTGTGGATGGCGTAGGCGAAGTCCACGGGGGTGCTGTTCTCCACCAGGCTGCGCAGGTCCCCCTTGGGCGTGAAGACCTGGATGCGGTTGAAGGTCAGCTCGCCCCGCAGGTTGGCGACGAGGTCGCGGCTGTCCTGGGCGTCCTGGTGCAGTTCCACCATGCGGCGCAGGAAGGCCACCTGGTTGATCTCCAGGCGGTTGGCGATGCGGCCGTCCTTGTAGGTCCAGTGGCTGGCGATGCCGGCCTCGGCGTGGAGATGCATCTCCTCCGTGCGGATCTGCACCTCGAAGATGTCGCCGGAGCTCATGAGCACCGTGGTGTGGATGCTCTGGTAGCCGTTCTCCTTGGGCAGGCTGATGTAGTCCTTGAACTTGCCGGGGACGGGCCGGAAGAGGCCGTGGACCAGGCCCATGGCCGTGTAGCAGCTGGCCCGGTCGGGGCAGATGATGCGGTAGGCCAGCCAGTCGTGGATGTCTTCGAAGCCCTTGGCCTGGGCGCCCATCTTCTTCCAGATGCCGTAGAGGTGCTTGATGCGGCCGGTGACCTGGGCGTTGATGCCC
>JAMPXL010000225.1 GCA_023701165.1 Geothrix sp.
AGGGCGGCATGTTCCGGGTGTTCACGCCCTTCGCCAGGGCCTGCGGGGCCAGGCTGGACCTGGAGACGGCCCGGGCTGCGCCGCGCACCCTTCCGCCTCTGCCGGCCGGCCTCAGCGTGGAAACGGTGCCGGTGCCCTCGCCGGAGGGCCTGGGGCTTGTCCCCAACCCACGGCTTCTGGCGGGCGGGGAGGCCGAGGCCCAGCGCCGGCTGGGGGCCTTCACGGCGGGCCCCATCGCGGACTACGGCACGGACCGGGACCGCATGGACCGGCCCGGCACCTCGCGGCTCGGCGCGGACCTGAAGTTCGGCACGCTGTCGGTGCGCAGTATCTGGCAGGCCGCCGCCGCCTCCCGGGGCGGAGAATCCGTGCGGCGCTACCTCAACGAGCTGCTGTGGCGGGAGTTCAGCCACCACCTGCTGTGGGAATGGCCGGAGTTGCTGGAGCGCCCCTTCCGGGCGGCGTTCGCGGACTTCCCCTGGCGCGGGGACGAGGCCGCCTGGGAAGCCTGGACCGAGGGCCGCACGGGCTACCCGGTGGTGGATGCGGCCGCCCGGCAGCTGAAGGCCGAGGGCTTCGTCCACAACCGGGCCCGCATGGTGGCGGCCAGCTTCCTCACCAAGCACCTGCTGATGGATTACAAGCTCGGCGAAGCCCACTACCTGCGCTGGCTCACGGACGGCGACTGGGCCGCGAACAACGCGGGCTGGCAGTGGAGCGCGGGCTGCGGCTGCGACGCCCAGCCCTGGTTCCGCATCTTCAACCCCGTGGCCCAGGGGCAGAAATTCGATCCCGACGGCGCCTACGTGAAGCGCTGGGTGCCCGAGCTGGCGGACTGCCCCGGCGCCTTCATCCACGAGCCCTGGAAGGCGCCGAAGGCCCTGCGCGCCCGGCTCGACTATCCGGAGCCCATCGTGGACCACACCTTCGCCCGGGCGCGCTTCCTGGCGGTGGCGAAAGGGCATCTGGGGCCAGGGGCGCCCTGATACAGTGAGGGGAGTCGATTTGACCGTATCCCTTTTGCTTTATTGACTTATGGGTATTGCATGCACACCATCCGCTTCGACGGCAAGAAACCCGGCAGCGCCGAGTGCGAGCAGGAGACGGCCCTGCTGGCGGCCAGCACCCGGGCGGGCGTGCCCCTGCCGCACCGCTGCGGGGGCCATGCCCGCTGCGGCACCTGTCTGGTCACCGTGGTCGAGGGCGCGGAACACCTGAGCGAAAAGGGCAACGCGGAGACCCGCGTGCTGACTGCCCTCAAGGCCCAGCCCGACCAGCGCCTCGCCTGCCAGGCCTGGGCCCGGGGCGACGTGAGCGTGAAGTACTAGCTGCCGACGACCCGTCGCCCTTCCATGGCGCGGTCCAGCGTGAGCTCGTCGGCGTATTCGAGGTCGCTGCCGATGGAACGGGGCCCCCTCCGCGACCCGGCGAAGCCGGAGAGCGGGAGCACAGCGCGGGGCGCTGTGCGATCGGGGGGTAGTCCCAGGGGCCCCATCGGCTATCCGACGGGTCGCCGCCCCTCCATGGCGCGGTCCAGCGTGAGCTCGTCGGCGTATTCGAGGTCGCTGCCGATGGGGAGGCCGAGCCCGATGCGGGTGGTGCGGACGCCGATGGGTTCGAGGATGCGGGCCAGCCAGCTGGCGGTGGCCTCGCCGTCCACGGTGGGGTTGGTGGCGAGGATGATCTCCTGGATGGCGCCGTCCTCCAGGCGCTTCAGCAGCTCGCGGATGCGCAGCTGATCGGGGCCCACGCCGCGGAGGGGCGAGATGAGGCCGCCCAGCACGTGGTAGCGCCCGCGGAAGTGGCCGCTGCGCTCGAAGCTGAGCACATTGGAGGCCTCCGCCACGATGACGAGGCTGGCGGGGTCCCGCCGGGGATCCAGGCAGATGGGGCAGGTGGGCTGGTCGGTGAAGGCGCCGCAGACCTGGCAGAAGCCCACCTTCTCGGCGGCCTGCTGCAGCTGGTGGGCCAGGTGCGCCATGGCCTCCGGGCCCTCCTTGAGCAGGTGCAGGGCCATGCGCTGGGCGGACTTGGCGCCCACCCCCGGCAGCTTCTGGAGGCTTTCGACCACGGCCTCCAGGGGCGGCGGCAGCTTCATGGTTCGGCCTCAAGCGTGGTGAAGTCCATGGGAGGCCTCAGAGCCCCAGGCCCGGCAGGTTGAGGCCCGCGCCCATGCCGCCCATCTGCTTCTTCATGGCCTCGTCGGCCTTGGCGGCGGCGTCGCGGAAGGCGGCCATCAGGAGGTCTTCGAGCATGGAGGGATCCTCGGGGTCCATGGCGTCCTTGGCGATGGAGAGGCCCATCAGCTCCTTGGAGCCGTTCAGGGTGACCTTCACAAGCTCGCCGCCGGCGGTGCCCTCGACGCGCAGGTTGGCCTGGGTCTCGGCCAGCTTCGCCTGCATCTGCTGGGCCTGTTTCATCAGGAAGCGCATGTCCATGGTCAGTCTCCGGGAAGAGGGGCGGGCACGGGGGTTTTGTCAGGCACTCTTGGGGCGGCGCAGACGGTGCGCCAGCCTCAGCATCAGGAAATATCCCACGGGAACGGCCAGCGCGCTCAGCACGAAGCCGCCCAGGAGGTAGGGCAGGAGGATGGGCTTGAGCATGGCGCCCGCCGCCTGGAAACCCTCGGCGGTGCTGAGGCTCCGCCAGCCGAGGCTCGTCCAGTCCACGCCGCTGAGATCCAGGCGGAGCCCCCGGCCCAGCAGGATGTTGCCGAAGAGGGCGGAGCCCGTGGCCATGGGCACCATGGTCCAGGGGTTGTTGATGAAGGCCCCCAGGAAGGTGAGGGGCCGGTGGAGCTTCTTCACCAGGGCGCAGGAGGCCAGTACCAGGCCCGTGTGGGTGCCCAGCAGGGGGTTCCAGGCGATGGCGAGCCCCAGGGCGAAGCTCCAGGCCAGGTGGTGGGGTTCCAGCGCGGGATCGGCCAGGAAACGCTTGGTCCGGGCCCAGAGATGCGTCTTGTCGCGGGGGGTCATGAAGGTCCGAAGTGGTCGAAGCTGAGGTCGGGCAGGGGGCGGAGCGAACCTCCATCATAGGCCAGCAGCGGCGATTCCCCGCGGGGCAGGGCCGTGCCCACGGGAATCAGCGGCAGGCCCAGCCGGGCCTCCAGCTCGGTCTGGGCCATGGAACTGCCGAAGCAGCGGGCGTAGTCCTCGCCGCCTCGCAGGGCCTCCTCGTCCAGGGCGCCGTCCACGACGACACTGAGGCCCGAGGCCTCCGCCAGGTTGCGGAGGTCGCGGCTGAGGCCATCGGAGAGATCCAGGCAGGCATGGACTTCGGCGAGCTCCGCCAGCCGCCGGCCCAGGCCCAGGTTGGGGCTGGGCGCCAGGTGGGCCGCCAGGTCGGCATCCGGCTGGGCCGGATTCCAGCGCTGTCCGGCCTGGAGCTTCCGCAGGCCCCGCAGGCTGGCGCCGGGCCGCTGGTCCACGAAGATCCGGTCGCCGGGCTGCAGCCCATCCCGCCGGAGCCAGCGGACGGCGAAGCCGAAGGCGGTCAGCCCGAGCCCCAGGCCCGCGGGCCGGCCCACCGTATCGCCGCCCAAGACCTGGACGCCGGTTTCCCGGGAGGCCGAAGCCAGGCCTTCCAGGAAGCGGTCCAGCCAGGGGCCGTCGATCTCCGGGCCCAGGGCCAGGGTGAGGGTGTAGCCGAAGGGCCGGGCGCCGGAGGCGTCGAGGTCCGACAGGTTCGCCAGGAGGAGCTTGCGGGCCAGCAGGTCCGGC
>JAMPXL010000226.1 GCA_023701165.1 Geothrix sp.
CGATTCGACAGCCTCCCACTTGCCCACGAGGGGCTCGGGGGGAAGCATCCGACCCACCGCGAAATCCCAACTGATCGGATCCGGGCGGGGCAGGACGCGTTTGTAGGTTTCCACCCGCTCCTGCCGATCCAACCCGGAGTAATGGTCCGATCTCCAGCTGCGGAATTCCATGGTTGTATCGTCCAAAAGCGTCAACCTCCCTTCCCGCCAATCCATCAACCAACCCAGATCAATGAAATTCCAGGCGCGGGCGGAGAGCGTATTGATCTTGAGGCGGTGGCCGTACTCGCTCGGTTGGGGCCATCCGAACGGCGGATACACGTTGTCATGGGGCAAGTGAACGTAGCCACTCAAGGTGATGTACAGGTAGGACCGGTACTGCGGATCTTCAGGTTCGGAAGCGAGCCTCCAGGGCCCCTGAATGGCTTCCGGCGTTTCCAGCTCTTTGTAGGATTCAAGCCTGGCCACGGCCGCGTTGGCCCCCTTGACCGGCTGATCCACAACCTGCACGCAAGCGCCCACGGGAACAAAGATCATTTCAGCACCGCCCCTGGCATGCGTCGGGTCGTTCGAGGTGCTGCATGATCTTCTCCGCCAACGTGGTGAGCGACGGATCCCGGGCCCCCATCACGAGGATGAGGTCTCCCTCCTTCGCCTCGGCGGCCAGGCGCGCCACGAGCCATTCCCGCGAGGGCGCGTGTTCGGCGGCCACGCCTTGGGCGGCGATGTCGGCGACAACCTCGCCGCTGCTGATGTCCTTTGCGGCGGTGCCACCGGCGTAGAACACGTCCAGGAACCAGAGGCGGTCCACCGGCGCCAGCTCTGCGGCGAAAGTCTCCACAAACTCCGTCCGGAGGAACTTCAGCGGGCCGAAGCCGTGGGGCTGGAAGACCGCCAGCACGCGGCCTCCTGCAGCTGCTACCCGCAGGTGCGCCGCGCGGATGGAGGCCGCCACCTTGGCGGGGTTGTGGCCGAAGTCGTCCACCACGGTGATGCCGCGCCGTTCGCCCAGCACCTGAAAGCGCCGCGCCACCCCCTGGAAGGCCGCCAGCGGGGCGGCCGTGGCTTCCAGTGGAACTCCCAGGCTTCCGCAGGCCGCAAGGGCGGCCAGGGCATTCTCCACGTTGTGGCGTCCGGGTACGGGCAACTTGAACGCTTCTCCCCTGACGCGGAAAGTAGAGCCTTCCGCACTCAGATGAAGCGCCTCGGCCCGCAGGCGGGCCTTCTCACCGAAACCGAAGGTGGCCGCCCCAACGGCGAATGCCGCCAGGTTCTCCGCCTCGCCCACCACGGCGCCCTCCCGCACCTGGGCTCGGAAGACACGGAACATCTCCGCGACGGCCTCCATCTCCTTGTGGTCCTTCTGGAGGTTCAGGATCACCCCCACCGCCGGGTGGTAACGCACCACGGAACCGTCGCTTTCGTCGGCCTCGATGACCAGCAGGTCCGAGGCCCCGGCCCAGGCGTTGCCCCACCGGCCCTCGCGCTGGAGGGCCACCAGCTCGCCGCCGGTGATGACGGAGGGATCGAGCCCCGCCCCGCGCAGGATCTCGAAGGTCATCGCGACCGTGGTGGACTTGCCGCTGGTGCCCGTGATGGCAAGGGTCCGGTACCGGGCCACGACATGCGCCAGCAGTTCAGAGCGGTGCAGCACGGGCACACCCAGGCGCCGGGCCGCTGCCACGTCCGGCACCTCCTCCTCCACGGCCGTAGACACCACCAGGGCGGCACAGCCGCCTTCCAGCCCCGAACCATCCTGGGGGTGGATCGCCACACCCAGCGCTTCCAGCTGGGCGCGGGCTTCGGGCCGCTGGCCCCGGTCGAAGCTGCGGTCGCTGCCGCTGGCCCGGCCCCCCTTCATGGCCGCGAACTGGGCCAGGGCGCTCATGCCGCTGCCCGCCACGCCCGCGAAGTGCAGGCGCCCGAGGCCCAGGCCATCTCCCGGCAGGTCCTCGGCGATGACCAGGAGATCGCCTTCGGCCACCCGGTCGAAGAGCTCTGCCACATCGGCGTTGGAAAGCCGCACGCAGCCGTGGGAGACCGGCTGGCCCAGCTGCTGTTCCTGATTGGTGCCGTGCAGGTAGATGAAGCGCTCCAGGGAATCCCGCCCCGGCCCGCGGTTCCACCCCTCTTCCACACCATCCAGGGTGAGCACGCGGGTGAGGATCAGGTCCTCGTCCCGGGGTTCGCCCCGCCAGACCTCCCCCGTGGCCACGCGGCTGCGGAAGACGGCGCCGGGCTCGGCCCCCGCGCCGATGCGCGCGTGGATGCGGTGCCAGCCGGTGGGCGTCCGGTACGAGCCCTCCTCGCATCCCAGGCCGTTCTTCGCCGTGGAGACCGCGGCCTCGAAGACCAGGCGGCCGCCCTCCAGCAGACCCAGGCGCTGGCGGGCCGGGTCGACCACGAGCAGCCGGGCGGAAGCACCCATCTCAGGCGCCCCGGGGCGCGCCGAGGCCGCCAGGGCCAGGGCCCGGTATCGCGCGGAATGGATGGGATCGGGCATGCGCGCCTCGGCATGGAAACATCCATTCTGATGGGGCCAGGAGCTTCCTGCAGCCGAATCTCCCCGCGGGTACCGCTTCGGATTTGATTGCCTCCGGCCACCGGCCGATGAAGAAACCATGTCCGTTCGCATGTCCCTTCAGAGCCACTTGGACGATCTCCGGCAGCAGAAGCTCGATCGCCCCCGGTTCCTCGCCCTCGTGACCGAGCTTCTCGCCGAGAACCTGGGGTGCAGCCGGGTCAGCATCTGGTGCCTGCCCTCCAGCCGCGACCGGCTGGTCTGCGAGGATCTCTACCTCGCCGACCTCCGGCAGCACCAGCAGGGCGATGCGCTCCCGAGGAGCCGCTTCCCGGGCTATTTCTGGTGCCTGGAGGAGTCCCGGGCCATCGTGGCGCCCGAAGCGCGCACCCATCCGGGAACCTCCTGCCTCCGGGATGACTACCTGGTTCCCCAGGACGTCCACAGCCTCCTGGATTCCACCATTCTCCGGAAGGGCACGGTGGCGGGCCTGGTGCGCTGCGAGCAGACCGGCCGATCCAGGGCCTGGCCTCCCTCGGACCTTCTGACCATCCGGATGGCCACCATGCTGGTGGGATCGGCCGGCGCCTTCGCCTGACCGCCCTCTATTCCCCGTGGAACCCGGCGGCAGCCGCGATCCGTCCGGCCAGGGCGCTGGCGGCCACGGTGGCGGGGCTGGCCAGCCACATCTGACCTGGCCCGCTGCGGCCGGGGAAGTTGCGGTTGATGGCGCTGATGACCACCTGGCCGGGATGGCTGGACACGCCGGGCCCCGCGTTGATGCAGGCCCCGCAGGAGCTGCCCAGCACCACGGCCCCCACGGCCTCGAAGGCCGCCATCCAGCCCTGCGCCGCGGCGAAGCGGCGCACATCCTCACTGCCGCACTGCACGAAGAACTGCACACCCTCCGGGATGCGCCGCCCCTCGGCTGCGGCGGCCTTGACGACGTCATAGGCCCGGCGCAGGTCCTCGCGCTTCCCGCCCGTGCAACTGCCCAGGTAGGCGATGTTGATGGGGACGGCCTCCGCCAGGTCGGCCAGGGCCACGCCGTTCCCGGGATCGCCGGGACGGGCCAGCATGGGGCCCAGGGCGGCGCAGTCCACGTCGAGGGTATGGGCATACTCGGCGCCCTCATCTCCGCGCATCCAGGGCTCGATCGCGATGGCCACGCCGCGCCGTTCCGCTAC
>JAMPXL010000227.1 GCA_023701165.1 Geothrix sp.
ATCCAGGATGCTGGTGAAGGCGGATCGGACCATGCCTGATGGCTGGGAACACAGGCTCACCGCGTTTTTCGGAACAGAAGGGTGGAAGGATGCCTTCTATCCGCGGGAAGTGGAGGTTGGCCTATTTGGCGAGGAAGAGTCGGTTCTCCGCCGTGCAAGCTATAACCGGATCGAGGCGTTCTTCCGGAAGAGGCTTCGGGAGGTCTTCCCCTGGGTTCACTCTCGTTCGTTGGAAATGAAAAACGATCGAGGGGTCCCACTGTTCCTGCTTTTCTTCATGATGGCCACGCCGAACAAAAAGGCTTGGAATATTGGCGAAAATGTGGCGAATCACTTGTTCAAACTTCATGATTGAAGACGGAGGTTCTAATGGCCTACAACTCGGGCATCGAGTGGACGGAGTCCACGTGGAATCCCATCACGGGCTGCAACAAGGTGTCTCCTGGCTGCCAGCATTGTTACGCAGAGCGCATGGCCATGCGGCTCCAGGCGATGGGTACTCCGCAGTACGCTCGGGGCTTCGAGGTCACACTTCAACCGGCGGCGCTGGAGCTTCCGCTCGGATGGAAGAGGCCGCAGACCATTTTCGTGAATTCGATGAGCGATCTCTTCCATGAAAAGGTTCCCTTCGAGTTCATCCAACAGATCTTTGCTGTGATGAAACAAGCGCACTGGCATACCTTCCAGGTGCTTACGAAGCGAGCCGAACGCCTGGAGGAATTGGCTTCTGGATTGGAATGGCCTTCAAATGTCTGGATGGGCGTGAGCATCGAGAGTGACCAATATACCTACCGTGCCGATCATCTGCGTCGGACGGGCGCGAACGTGAAGTTTCTCAGCCTTGAGCCGCTTCTTGGCCCGTTGCCGTCCCTGGATTTAGATCAACTGGATTGGGTGATCGTGGGCGGAGAAAGCGGGCCCGGGGCCCGCCCCATCAAGGAAGCCTGGGTGGTTGAATTACGGGACAGATGCGAGTGTGCTCGAGTGCCTTTCTTCTTCAAGCAATGGGGTGGCGTCAACAAAAAGCGCGCTGGCCGCCTGCTTGAAGGACGTACCTGGGATGGCTTGCCCATGCCCTCGCTCGCCGCTGTCTGAGCAACAGATTTCTCGGCCTGCGTTCAAAGCCTTACCATGTAACCCAGATGCTCCACCCCGTTCTGATCGTCTTCCTCGTCACCCTGGCCCTCAGCGCCGGGATGCCGAAGGCGCCGCGGGGGCCCGCGAAGCCTGGCACCACCTACCTCTACACCTACTACGACAAGCAGGGCCGCCTGGTGATCAACAACCTGCCGCCCAGCTACACGAAGGGCCAGGGGCTGGTGCTGAAGCATGTGGGGGTGGGCAAGGTGCGGCTGGCGGTCACGCCGGCGGAGATGGCCCGGGCCCTGAAGAGCCCCGAGCTGATCGCGATGGTGGACGAGATCGCCCAGGCGGAAGGCGTGGATGCCCACCTGGCCCGGGCCATCATCCAGGCGGAAAGCGCCTTCAACTACCGCGCCCGCTCCAAGGCGGGGGCCCTGGGCCTCATGCAGCTCATGCCGTCCACGGCGGAGCGCTTCGGGGTGCTGGACCCCTTCGACCCCCGCCAGAACATCTCGGGGGGCGTGAAGTATCTGAAGTGGCTCCACGGCTACTACCGGGGGGACCTCACGCGGGTGGTGGCGGCCTACAACGCGGGTGAGGGCGCCGTGAACCGGCACAAGGGCATTCCGCCCTTCCGGGAAACGCGGGCCTACGTGCCCAAGGTGCTGGACCTCTACCACCGCAAGGCCGTGCAGCCGGATCCCCGGCAGGCCGGCAGCATGGCCCTCCTGAAGAAGGGGCACGGCGGCTTCAAGGTCGATGACGAGAAGGCCGTGCCCGAGCCCACGCCCCAGCAGCGGGCCGCCACGCGCATCTACCAGTGGACCGATGCCAACGGCCGCCTCCAGATCAGCGATCAGCCCCCGCCCAAGGGCACGGCCGGAGTGAAGCCCTTCGGAGCGCCCTGACCGGAGGGTGGCGCCAGGAGCTCAGGCGCGGTTGGCCTCGCCCTCGCGCACGAAGGCCTCCAGCGCCTCGAGGCTGGCGCGGAAGAGCGCCTCCAGCCGGCCGGACAGGTCCGGACCCGCCTCTACGGAACCATGGCGGCCCAGGTCTTCCAGGTCGGCGGACAGGGCGCGCAGGGCCTTGGCCCCCATGGCTCCGGCGCCGCCCTTGAGGGCATGGGCCGCGCGGGAGAATTCCTCCGCGTCCTGCCGGTCCGCCGCCGCCAGGATGGCCCTGATGCGGCCGTGGGTGTCCTCCCGGAAGATGGCGAGCATCTCCAGGATCAGGCCATGGCTGCCGTCATCCAGCTCCACCAGGTTCTGGAGGGTGGTCAGATCGAGCAGGTCTGAAGGGGCCACGGGGAACTCCTGGCTCCCATGCTGAACCAGGGGCCGCCGTCCGTCCAATGCCATGCGGTAGTAGTCTGGATGCATGACCGAAGCCATGCCCATGACGGCGGGAGAAACCGCGCTTTCCCTGCTTTTCCGCAAACTGCACCCCCACCTGGAGGATGCGGCCCACGCCCTGGCCCGGGGGGCCGCCCGCCGGGACCTGGAGCGCCTGCACCTGAAGCTGATCGCGGCCCGGCTCAAGACCGTGGCGCTCATCGAGGCCGAGGTGGAGGCCCTGCCCGAGGATTCCCCCCTGGGCGAGGTCCTCGACATCCTGGCCGCGAACCTCACGCCCGTGGGCGAAAGCTACCGGCAGAGCCTGATCCTCACCCAGCTCTGCCTGGAGGAGGCTCCGGTGGAGCTGCTGCCCCATGTCCCGGAGGGTTGCGTGGCCGGGTCCACCTGGGGACCGCGCATGAGGGACTTCCTGGCCCACCTCCAGGATCCGGCCTTCCAGGCCCGCCGGCGCTGGGAAGCCATCGAGGAGGACATCGGGGAGACCGAGGAGGAGTAGGCCCCCCGGGTTGACTTGAGCATGCTGGAGACCCTGGCGGGACAGCCCCGTTCGGCCCCCCGGAACGGTCATTCAGGGCCCGGGATCTGCGATTCGAGGATGCGGCTCCACCCTGGGGCTTCAAGGGGCATCTCTTGGTGTGGACGGACGATCCGCCCCAGACCCACCGGAGCCCCCATGCGTGCCCATCCCTTCCGTTTCGCTGTTTTCGCCGTGGCCCTGCTGGCCATCGGCGCCTCCCTCCAGGCCCAGGGCCGGGGGCCCGGGTTCGGGCCCGGCCATGGCCGCGGCGAAGGCCGCGGATTCATGGGGCTGAACCTCACCGAGGCCCAGCAGGCCCAGGTGAAGGCCATCCACGAGCGGCACCAGGCGGCCTTCAAGGCGAAGGGCGAAGCCGCTCAGGCCGCCCGCAAGGCCATGCACGCGGCCATGGCCGATGCCGGCACCGACGCCAAGACCCTCCAGGGCCTGCATGACAAGGTCTCCGCCGCCCAGTTCGAGCTGATGCTGGAGCACCGGGCGGTGCGGCAGGAGATCCTGCCCCTGCTCACGCCCGAGCAGAAGGCGCAGTTCGAGAAGCGGCCCATGGGCATGGGCCCCCGGGGCGGGCGCGGCCGGGGACCCGGCGCGGGCGGGATGAATCCCGACTGCCCCATGGTCCAGCCCTCCTGATGCACCCCGGCCCAGTATCCTGAGGGATCATGCGCGCTTCAGCGGTCCTCCAGGCCACCTGGCAACGGACGCGGCGCCCCCGGACCTGGGGCGCCGCG
>JAMPXL010000228.1 GCA_023701165.1 Geothrix sp.
CCGGCAGCAGCTGGTACCCGGAGGCGTCCCGGCCCGCGGGCCGGGGCAGCTTCCACAGGGCGGCGCAGTAGTGGTTCGTCTGGTTCTTCGCGTCCTTCTCCAGGCCGGCATCCAGGCCCAGGCGGGCGGCGGAGGGCGGCAGCTCCTTGCGCTTGGCGCCCAGGAAGCTGAAGAAGGGGTCGTGCAGCATGTCGTTCCAGGTGACCGCGTCCACGGACTTCTCGTTGAGCGTGAACACCCGGCCCAGGTGCTTCACGGGCTCGTCGCTGGCGGGGTTCGCCACCAGCTGGAGGGGGGCGTTCCGCGGGGACAGGCCCTCCACGCGGATGGTGAGGCCCTTGGCGGGCACCGTGTAGGCCAGGCGGTCGCCGGCGGCGTTCTCGAAGATGACGGCGGTGCCTTCCGGCCCCTTCTCCTCGCGCACCGTCTCGAAGCCCGCGCCCTGGAAGGCGCCCAGGCCCGCAAAGGCGGCGGGGAAGAAGTCGGTGCCGTCCTGGAGCCAGGTGGCCTGCTTGAGGGCCCCGGTGGCCAACTGCCAGGTGAGGCGGAAGTCTGCGGAGACGAGGGTGTGGGTGGCCGCGGCATCCACGGCCTTGGCGCCTGGGGCGGGCGCAGGCGCGGCCACGGGCTGGGCGGGAGCCGCCGGGGCCTTCGGCGCTTCCGGCACGGCCTGGGCCTGGGGGACCGGCTTGGCGTAGCGGGAGCTGACCCAGAACTGGCCCGCCAGCAGGATCATGCTGCCGACGACGAAGTAGAGGACGTTGCGGTTTTTCATGGCGTGTCCGTGGCGGGGAGACGGCGCAGGGCCAGTCGAAGCTGGCCCTCGATGTCCCGGAAGGTGAGCCGGTCGAGGGGAGGGGCGCTCCGTGCGGGGCGCACCCAGACGATCCAGGGTTGCCCGGCGAGGCGGTCGGCAAGGGCCAGGAAGGCCATCCGGACCTGGCGGCGGAAGCGGTTGCGGCGAACGGCGGGGCCGGTCTTGCGGGGCGACGTCACGAGCAGCAGGGGGCCGGTTTCGCCGGACTTCCGCCAGACCCGGATGTCCAGCAACGCATCATGCCCCAGCAACGGCCGGGGCAGGGGCGTGGGCACCGCGTGGTCCTTGTGGCGGACCGTGCGGAAGCGGCCCTTGAAGATCACGGGACTGGCGTCAGACCGCCAGGACGTGGCGGCCCTTCGCGCGGCGGCGCTTGAGCACCAGACGGCCGTTCTTGGTCTTCATCCGGCTCAGGAAGCCGTGGGTCTTCGCGCGGCGGCGGTTGTTGGGCTGAAAGGTGCGCTTCATGGTTCCACCTCGGGGGGTCCCCTCCCGGGGAGGAGGACGAACCTTCGAGGATATCAGCGAGGCCCGGCCTGCTCAAGGGCATTTCCGCAGACCCATCCGATCTCCGGGGTGCTAGATTTGGAGTCCCCCCCGCGAGCCTGCCGTGGCCGATGGCGTGCGTAGCCCGCCCTCCCGACAACGCGCGTCTGCGCGGCTCCGCCACGCCCGCCGTCCACCCGCCGAACCCGGTGACCCACATGCCCTCCACCGATCCCGCCACCCTCTGGGACACCCTCCGCCTCGGGTTGTCCAAGCAGCTTCCTGAAGCCAGCTTCAAGGAGTGGATCGCGCCCTGCGTGCCCCAGAAGGTGGAGGACGGGACCCTGTGGATCCAGGTCCCGAGCGCCGCCGCGAAGCTCTGGATCGAGCAGCAGCTCCCGGAGGAGTTCAACGACGCCCTGGCGCAGGGCGGGCTCGGGGACCTGCGCCTGGTGTTCCAGGTTTCCGGTGTCCCCGCCGCTGAGCCCGCGCCCACGCCCAAGCAGCGGGGCGGCTCCGGCGCCCACGCGGCCCTCGCCGACACCCCGGCCGCCTTCCCGCACCTCTTCAGCCGCTACACGCTGGACCGCTTCGTGGTGGGCCCCGGCAGCCAGCTGGCCTTCGCCGCGGCCAAGGCCGTGGTGGACAGCTACGGCAAGGCCGCCACGCCACTCAGCATGAATCCGCTGTTCATCTACGGCGGCGCGGGACTTGGCAAGACCCACCTCATGGTGGGCATCGGCAAGGGCCTGCTGGCGCGCAACCCCAAGCTCCGGGTGGCCTACCTCAAGGTGGACAACTTCTTCAACGAGCTCACCGTGGCCATCAAGGCCAAGAACACCGAGCCCATGCGCAAGAAGTACCAGCAGAACGACGTGCTGCTGCTGGATGACGTGCAGACCCTGGGGAAGATGGAGCGGACGCAGGAGGAGATCTTCTACGTCCTCGAGTACCTGCTGCAGCACGGCAAGCAGATCGTCCTCACATCGGACAAGCCCCCGCAGCGGCTGGAGGGCTGCCACGAGCGGCTCATCACCCGCTTCAAGTGGGGCCTCACCGCCGATATCCAGCCGCCGGACTTCGAGACCCGCATCGCCATCCTGAAGAAGAAGCTGGAGGACGCGGATTTCAAGAACGTGCCCCCCATCCCCGAGGACGTCCTCACCTTCATCGCCCACAAGGCCAAGGGCAGCGTGCGCGACCTGGAGGGCTTCCTCACCCGCGTCATCTTCCAGGCCAGCCTCATCGGCGTGCCGCCCACCCTCGAGATCGCCCATGCGGCCTTCCAGGGCCAGAGCGGCGAGGAGCCCACGGCGGCCATCCCGCCGGAGCGCATCTACCGCATGACCGCGGAGACCTTCAACGTGGCCTTCGTGGACCTCATGAAGAAGCGGTCCCGGCAGCAGGCCATCCTCCTGCCGCGCCAGGTGGCCATGTACCTCGCGAGGGAGATCGCCTCGTCGCCCTTCACCGAGATCGGACGCTCCTTCTCGATGCACCATTCCACCGTCATGAACGCCATTGATTCCGTGCGGGAGCGCATGAAGCGCGATCCGGAATTCCACAGGATGGTCCAGGCGCTCTTGAATAGCATTCATTGACAAATTTAAACTTACACCGATATCCACAGGTCGGTGGCTCCAGGGATCCACAGGACCCGCCAAACCAGGGCCGCCCCAGGCGCCCCACCCCCTTTTCCGCGGCACCCGAGGGGCTTTCCGCAACCTGTCCCAAGGGGCGAAACTCCGGTAGAATAGGGCTTTGAGACCTCTTTCCACAGGTTGCCCAGCGCTTCAGCATCATCAAGGGTGATTCATGAATCTTCAGTTACAGGTTTCCAAGGATCGTTTAGATCGCACCCTGGGGATCTTGAAACACGCCTTGGACCGCCGGGTCACCCTGCCGATCCTTCAGCACATCCTGGTGGACGTGCGCCCCAAGGAAGTGGTGCTCAAGGCCACGGACATGGAACTGGCTCTCGAGGCCACTGTGCCCGGCGAGGGTCAGGGCGAATGGACCATGGCCGTCCCGGGCAAGAAGTTCATCGAGACGGTGCGGGTCTTCCCCGAAGGCATCCTGAGCCTCGAATGCCCGGACGCCGGAGGCCGCCTGTGGCTTCGGGCGAAGGGGATGAACTCCGAGCACAACATCCAGCCCGGAGAGGGCTTCCCGGAGCTCCCAGGGCCCAGCAAACAGCTTCCCGTGGTGAAGATCCCCGTGCTGCGCTTCAAGCGGGCCATCCAGCTGGGCTCCATCGCGGTCAGCAAGGACGCCACCAAGCCCACCCTCTCCGCGGTGCTGCTGCATCTGTCCAAGCACCACGTCCGCGTGGTCTCCACGGACGGCTTCCGCCTCGCCGTGGCCGAGGTGCCCTGTGATACGAACCTCA
>JAMPXL010000229.1 GCA_023701165.1 Geothrix sp.
ACAAGGGGCCGGGCGGTTGGTTTCCGGGGGGTCCCGACGGATTCGGGCCATGCCCATCCATCGGCCGGGGTGCTGCATCCGCTGAAAATGGGATCGATCGTCACCGGCCCTTCACCATCGGCACGAAGCGCACGGGCAGGACCACCTGCCGCTCCAGGCCCCCGGGCCCCTTCCGCAGCAGGACCAGCTCCTGCGCCCCCCAGGGCGAGCCCACCGGAATGATCATGCGGCCCCCCGCCTTGAGCTGGTCCACCAGGGCCTGGGGCACCTTTTCCGGGGCGCAGGTGACGATGATGGCGTCGAAGGGGGCGGCCTCGGGCCAGCCCAGGTAGCCGTCCCCGGCCCGGACCTTCACGTTGCCGTAGCCCAGGCGCCGGAGGTCGGCCTCGGCGCGCTGGGCCAGGGGCGCGACGATCTCCACGGTGTAGACCTCCGTCACCAGGCCCGACAGCACCGCCGCCTGATAGCCGGAACCCGTGCCGATCTCCAGCACCCGGTCCTCGGCCTTCGGCTCCAGGGCCGCGGTCATGAAGGCCACGATGTAGGGCTGGGAGATGGTCTGGCCATGGCCGATGGGCAGGGGCCAGTCCTCGTAGGCCTCTCCGCGCGGCCCCGCGGGGACGAACTCGTGCCGGGGCACCCGGGCCATGGCCTCCAGCACCCGGGCATCCGTGATGCCCCGCGCCACGAGCTGCTCCCGCACCATGCGCGCCCGGGCCAGGAGGCGCTCCTGCTCCTGCGCGGGCGCCGCGGGGTGGGCGGGCCCGGGATCACAGCCCCCGAGGGTCAGCATCAAGGCCACTCCCAGATGCCTGCGCATGGTTCGAAGGTACCTCTCCCGGCTTCTCGCGCCAGCGCAGACCCCCGGCAGGCCGGGGATCCGCGTAGGGAAAAAGGCTGGATTCAGGGCTGAAAGCTCAGCGTGAGGTCCAGCTGTCCGGCCAGGCCGCCGGTCCAGCTCCGCAGCCTCCAGGCTTCGATCAGGGCCTTGGCCTGGGCGGCGCCGGGGAAGGCCTGGCTGAAGGCCGCCGCCACCACCTGGCCGGAACCGTCCACCTTCAGCTCCAGATCCGTGCCGGGGGGCAGGGCCGCCAGGGCGGCGAGGAGGGCGGGATCCTTGAGGCGGGCGCCGAGTTCGCGGCGGAGGGAGGCCGGGTCGGAGCTGCCCGTGATGCCCGAGAAGGCCAGGATGCGGAGCGAGGGCTGGGCCTTGGGCCGGGGCTTGGGCTCCGCCTGGGCCGCGCCGCGGGAGGCCCGGCGGGCGGCCTGGTCCTGGGCCATGGCTTCCACCGCGACGGCGGGGGACGCGGCGTAGGTCATCCCCAGGGGTGCCGGTGCGTAGACCTTGGCATGGCCGGCCATGCCGCCCACGGCCGCATCGGACACGCCTTCGGGCAGGGGCAGGGGCTGGGTGACGGTCGTGCTGCCGCCGCTGGCGTTCCGCACCTGGGTGTCCACCGCCACGAAGGAGGTGTGGGCCGTGAGCAGGCTGTGGGCGAGGCCCAGGCGGGTGATCTCCGCCTTGCGGCCCTCGTCCCCGCCGAACTGGTCATCGTCCGACAGGGCCTGGATGCGCTGCCGGGCCCAGAGCTGGCGCAGGGCGCCGTGGCTGCGGTCCTTCACCTGGCCCACCTCGAAGGTCTGGCTCCAGGGGCCGGCGGCGGTCATGCCGGAGAGCGTGACGGTGCCCTTGGCTTCGCCCTTCCACGTGCCCAGGCAGATCACGGGCCGGTCCGCCAGCACGTCCGGCAGCTGCAGGGGTTCCAGGTCCTGGATGCGGAAGCCGTTCGTGGTGAGCTTGACGTTGGTGAGCACCGGCGAGGACACGTAGGCGCGGAAGCGCTCGGCTTCAAGGGCGGCCTGTTCCGGCTTCGTGATGACGAAGGCCTCGCCCTGCCCCGCGCGCGCCATGCCCTCGATGAGGTGGCGGTTCACGGAAGAGCCGATGCCGAAGGCGAAGAGGTTGGCGGAGCCCAGGTTCTTGCGGATGAGGTCGAACATCTGGCTGTCGGCGCTGATGTAGCCGTCCGTGGACACCACGAAGGTGCGCGAGATGCCGGGCACCCGGGGCAGGCCCAGGGCCTTGCGCAGGGCGCTGCCCAGCTCCGTGCCGCCGCCCCCGTGCTGGGAGCCCACGAAGGCAAGGGCCTGCTGGGTGGCTTCCGGCGTGGCGTGCTGGGATCCGCGGGGCGACCAGAAGGCCGAGGTGCCTTCGAAGACCATGACGTTGAAGAGGTCCTGGGGCCGCAGGCCCTGGATCATCTCCTTCATGAGCACCTTGGAGACCTCGATGGGGAAGCCCATCTGGCTGCCGGAGACATCCATGATGAAGACGAACTCCCGGGGCGGCAGATCCTTCGGCGTCACCCGCTTGGGCGGCTGGGCCATGAGCAGGAAGGTGTTCCCGTCCCTGCCCTGATGGAGCAGCAGGCCCGACTGCACGGCGTTCCCCGCCAGCTGGTACTTCACGATGACGTCGCGGTTGCCGCCGTGGGCCTCACCGGGATCGAGCTTCAGCGTGGCCTCGGCCTTGCCGTCATAGGCGATGGCGGTCCTGTGGGTGTCGCAGGCCATGCGCTGGATGGGCAGGCCCGCCGACAGCTTCACCTCCAGATCGAAGGTGGTGGCGGGCTTCTCTCTGGCGTGGGTATAGGGATTGGCCACCCAGGGCTCGCCCGTGCTGGAGGCCGTGCCCGCCTTTCCGGCGTAGCGAGGCCCCACCACGGTCGGGTAGACGAAGCTGTACGTGCCTTCCGTCGGCACCAGCAGCTCCGTGTAGGACAGCTCCACGCGGATCTCGTCGCCGGGCAGGATGTTCGCCACGTTCATCTGGAAGACGTTGGGCCGGTGCTGCTCCAGCAGCGAGGCGCTGCGGCCCTGCTGCTTCGCCTGCTCGTAGTCGGCCCGGGCCTGGCCGCGCTCCTTGATCTGGGCCTTGAGCACCCGCTCGCCGATGGTCATGGTCATGCCGTACACCGCGGCGCGCGTGGAGCCGGGGAAGACGTAGAGGGCCTCCAGGGGCTTCTTCCCGGTGTTGCGGTAGACCTGGGTCACCTTCACGTCGGCGATGACCCCCGCGATGGCCACCTTGGCGGAGGTGGACTTCAGCGGCAGCGGGTCCACCGAGGCGTCCTCGCTTTTCACGAAGAAGTACGGCGACAGGGTGGCGTCGGCGGCTTCGGGGGGGTGGGTGCGGATGGAGCGGCCCGGGGTCTGGGCCCGCCCCGGCATCTGGGGTGAGAGCCCGGCCCAGCAGGCCAGCAGGGTGGCGGTGGCGCGGCGCATCGACATGGAATCCTCCGGAGGGGCCGCGCCGGAACGGGGCGGCTCAGGGGGGAATGCCGCGGGGCCCCGGACCCTTTCAGCGGGGCGCGTCTTTTTTTGCGGCCGGGTGAATCCGGGCCCGGAACCCGTCCACGGGCCCGGTTTCCGGCAGCTGCGCGGCATCGGCCACGGGGGCGTCCAGCACGTAGAGATCCAGCGCATCGCCGGGGGCCAGGCGGACCCGGAAGGTCCACGGGCCAGAGGCCTCCAGGGGCTCGGGCTTCAGGGCCTCGACGCCGGACCGGCTCCGCCGCAGCAGCGCCACATGGGCCCCCGGGGCCGCCGCCACCCTCACCCGGGTGGCCCCGTCCGGCAGCGGCTCAAGGGTCCACACCGGCGCCGGGGCCAGGACTGCCTC
>JAMPXL010000230.1 GCA_023701165.1 Geothrix sp.
AACCCATGGGCATGGGCCTTCTCTTCGACGCTACGCGCTGCATCGGTTGCGGCGCCTGCAGCTCCGCGTGCAAGGAGCAGAACAAGCTGCCGGGCAAGGTAGAGGAGGTATTGACGGCCTATACCTGGACGACCCTCCAGGAGCGGGAGGGCCTCAACGTCCGCCGCCTGTGCATGCATTGCGAGGTGCCCACCTGCGCCTCGGTCTGCCCCGTGGCCGCCCTGGTGAAGACCCCCGGGGGGCCGGTGGTCTACGATGCCGAACGCTGCATGGGCTGCCGCTACTGCATGATGGCCTGCCCCTTCGAGATCCCGAAGTACCAGTGGGACCGCCCGGTGCCGGTGGTCGGCAAGTGCATCATGTGCGCCGGCCGCCTCAAGGAGGGCAAGCCCACGGCCTGCGCCGAGGCCTGCCCCGCAGAGGCCACCATCTTCGGGAAGAAAGAGGACCTGATCTGGGAGGCCCGGACGCGCATCCGCCAGAAGCCCGGCGCCTATGTGGACCACATCTACGGGCTGACGGAGGCAGGCGGCACCTCGGTGCTGATGATCTCCAACGTGCCCTTCGACAAGCTGGGCCTCAAGTCCAACCTGCCCGCCGAACCACCGGCCATGCGCACCTGGCAGGTGCTGTCCAACATTCCTGATTTCGTCGCCGTGTGGGGTGTCTTCCTCTACGGCGTCCACTGGATCACCGCCCGCCGGGAGGATGTGGCGAAGGCCGGATCCAACGGCAATGGCAACGCCCATGGCAATGGACGGGAGGACCGCTCATGAACACCCTCGCCACCCTCGCGCCCCGCCGGTTCCGGCCCGGCTTCTGGACTGCGGTCTTCGCCGTCCTCTTCCTCGCCTTCCTCACGGTCACCGTGATCCGCTTCACCAAGGGGCTGGGCGCTGTCACGAACCTGAGCGACCAGTTCCCCTGGGGCCTCTGGATCGGCTTCGACCTGCTCTGCGGCGTGGGCCTGGCCGCCGGCGCCTTCACGCTGACCGCCGTCGTCCACCTCTTCAACCTCAAGCGCTTCGAGCCCATCGTGCGCCCCACGATCCTCACGGGCTTCCTGGGCTACGCCTTCGTGATCGTGGCGCTGCTGCTGGACCTGGGGCAGCCCTGGCGCATCTGGCACGCCATCGTCTACTGGAACACCCACTCCGTCATGTTCGAGGTGGCCTGGTGTGTGATGCTCTACACCACCGTGCTGGCAGTGGAGTTCTCCCCCGTGGTCTTCGAGCGGTTCGGCTTCCATGCCCCGGCGCGGCTCATCCACCGGCTCATCACGCCCCTGGTGATCCTCGGCGTGATCCTCTCGACCCTGCACCAGTCCTCGCTGGGCTCGCTCTACCTCATCGTGCCCAGCAAGCTCCATCCGCTCTGGTATTCCCCCATGCTGCCCCTGCACTTCTACATCTCCGCCATCGGGGCGGGCATCGGCATGGTGATCTTGGAGTCCTACCTCAGC
The DNA here is from genome assembly GCA_023701165.1 of Geothrix sp. Lineage (GTDB taxonomy): Bacteria > Acidobacteriota > Holophagae > Holophagales > Holophagaceae > Geothrix. Next base: position 1,463 of record JAMPXL010000230.1, read on the forward strand.
AAGCGGGCCTTCCATCGCCACCTGGAAATGGACCTGCTGGAGCCCCTGGCCCGCGGCATGGTGGTGGCCCTGGGCATCTACGGCCTCATGCGCCTGCAGGCCATCGCCCGCAACCACGCCTTCGGCACCCTCTTCAACAGCTACGAGGGCCACATGTTCATGGTGGAGTTCGCGCTGGGCGTGGTCCTGCCCGTGGTCCTCATGTCGTTCCGGCGGCTGCGCTCCAACCCCGACTGGCTGGTGGGCGGGGCCTTCCTGGCGGTGCTGGGCTTCGTCATGAACCGGCTGAACGTGAGCATCACGGGCATGGAGACCGCCTCGGGAACCCGCTACCTCCCCTCGGCCATGGAGATCATCGTCTCCCTGGGCCTGGTGGCCACGGGCATGGCGGTCTTCGCCTTCGCGGTGCGGAACTTCTCCATCTTCCCCGACGGCCCGGTGGCCGATCGCAAGAGCCTCAAAGGGGAGGCCTGAGCCATGCGGACCCGCATCGGCACCCGCCTGATCCTCGGCGCTGGCCTCGCCACCGCCCTGGTCATCGGCGGGATGGCCGTGGTGATGCTCCGGTCGCACACGGCCCAGCTGCTGGCGGAGCGCACCCGCAGCGCCGACCAGCTGAGCGAGACCATCAAGAGCGCCACGCACTTCGACATGCTCGAGAACCGCCGGGAGAACCTGCACCGGCAGATCCGCGCCGTGGGCGGGCTCCAGGCGGAGGGCATCCGCAAGGTCCGGGTCTTCAACAAGGAGGGGCGCGTCATGTTCTCCTCCGACGAGGCGGAGATCGGCACCAGCCTCGATATCCGGGGGGAGGCCTGCTACGCCTGCCACGCGGAGGGCCGCCCCCTCGAACGCCTGGAGATCCAGGCCCGGGCCCGGACCTTCCGGGGGCCGGACGGAACCCGCGTCCTGGGCCTCATCAATCCCATTCCCAACGAGCCCTCCTGTTCGACCTCCGCCTGCCATGCCCACAGCCCCAAGCAAAGCCTGCTGGGCGTGCTGGATGTGAACGTCTCCCTGGCCGAGGTGGACCGGGAGATCATCCACAGCCGGATGCTGATCACAGCGTCCGCCGTACTGGCCATCCTGGCGGGCGGACTCATCCTGTGGTGGCTCAACCGCAAGCTGGTGGTGCGCCCCGTGGCGGCCCTGGTGGCCGGCACGCGGCGCGTGGGCGAAGGGGATCTCGGCACCCTGATCCCCGTGCACGGGAACCACGAGCTGAGCCAGCTGGCCGGGGCCTTCAACACCATGACCCAGCGCCTGGCGGAAACCCAGCGCCAGCTGGCCCAGGCGGACAAGCTGGCCTCCGTCGGCCGCCTGGCGGCGGGGGTGGCCCATGAGATCAACAATCCCCTGACGGGCGTGCTGAGCTACGCGAGCCTGTTGCGGAAGCGGCTGGACGGAGACAGCGAATCCTGCGACGACCTGGACGTGATCGTGCGGGAGACGGTCCGCTGCCGCGGCATCATCCGGGGCCTTCTGGATTTCGCCCGGCCCACGCCGCCGGCCCGGAAGCCCATGGACCTCAACGAGGTCGTCCGGCGGGCCGTGTCCGTGGTGATGACCCAGCTCTCCCTCAACCAGGTGGACCTGTCGCTGGACCTGGCGGCGGAGCTGCCCCCGGTCCACGCCGACGCCAACCAGATCCAGCAGGTGGCCGTGAACCTGCTGCTCAACGCCGGCGACGCCATCGGCACCGGGGGCGGAACCATCCGCGCCACCACGCGCCTCGGGGCCGGGGCTTCGGTGGAACTGCTGGTCCAGGACAACGGGCGCGGCATCCCGGCGGAGGATCTGCCCCGGATCTTCGAACCCTTCTACACCACCAAGGGCAGCCACGGCACGGGCCTGGGCCTGGCGGTGAGCTGGGGCATCGTCGAGGCCCATGGCGGGGCTCTGGAGGTCCAGAGCGAACCCGGCCAGGGCACCTGCTTCACCCTCCGCATTCCCACGGCCGCCCATCCCGGCGAGGGCACGGACGCCGGCCAACCCATCATTCCCACCACCACCTAGGAGGTTCCCATGACCGCCCTGTTGATCCTTTTCATGTTCGTCGCCTTCGTGGGCATCGACTTCCTGGTGCGCACCAGCCTCCGCCGCCTGCACGAGAACCGGGAGCGGCAGGCCCGGGAAGCCGTGCTGAACACGTCCATCCACCTGGACTTCACCCACGAGGCCAAGAGCCTCAAGCGCGTCGAGGTGC
>JAMPXL010000231.1 GCA_023701165.1 Geothrix sp.
CCGGTTCGACAGCCCTGGCCTGGGGGGCGGCCTGGGAGGGGGCGGGCGCGGCCGGAGCTTCGCCTTCCGCCGGGGGCTCGGGCCGGGGCTCGGCCTTCTTCACCAGCACGGCCGGGGCCGCCTTGGGCGCCTCGGGCTGGGGCTCGGGGCGGGGTTCGGCGGCCTTCACCACCTTCACGGCGGCGGAGGGCTTGTGCAGCGCGAGGGGCGGCGCTTCGCTTTCCCCCTTGTGCTTGCCCTGGAAACCCCGGCGAAGCTGATCCGCCTGGTCATCGGTGAGGTTGGAGCTATGGCTCTTCCCTTGGAGGCCCAGACGCTTCTCGCAGGCCTCGATGACCTCCTGATTGGCGACTCCGAGCTCTTTGGCGAGTTGGTTGATACGCAGCATGTAAGCGGACTACCTCGGCCTGGGGGTGGGAAACGGGAAGGGCTGCAGGACTACAGCCTACTCCCCGAAGTGAGCCTGCACGGCATCGATGAGACGGAAGGCCAGATCCTGATCCATGCCGTCCACCTGCATGAGCTGCTCGGCAGTGACAGTGTAAAGGGATTTGGCATTGGGGAAGCCCGCGGCGGCCAGCTGGGACGCGAGGGCGGCATCCAGCCCCTCGGCCTGGATCTCGTCCAGCAGGGTGGAGGCGGGGGCGGCGGCTTCCACGGCGGAGGCCACCTCGGCGTTCACCGCCGGAAGGGCCAGGCCCATGGCGACCTCGGCTTCGCGGCGCTTGTCGGCCTCGCTGCGGACATCGATGTTCCAGCCCGTGAGCTTGGCGGCCAGGCGGACGTTCTGCCCGCGCTTGCCGATGGCGACGCTGAGCTGCTCGTCGTCCACGATGACCTCAACCCGGCGGCTCTCGGGATCGCCGAGGTTCACCCGGATGGCCTTGGCGGGGTTCAGGGCGTTGGCGATGAACTGGGCGGCGTCGTCGGAGTAGCGGACGATGTCGATCTTCTCGTTCTTCAGCTCGCGGATGATGGCCTGGACGCGGCTGCCCTTGAGGCCCACGCAGGCGCCCACGGGATCGACATCGGGGTCGAGGCTGTGGACGGCCACCTTGGCGCGGTCGCCGGCCTCGCGGACGCAGTTGCGGATGACCACGGTGCCGTCATGGATCTCGGGGACTTCGTTCTCGAAGAGCTTGATGAGCAGCCGCGGATCCGTGCGGCTGACCTGCACCTGGGGATCCTTGGCGCTGCGGTCCACGCTCACGATGACGACCTTGATGCGCTGGCCCTTGTCGAAGCGGTCGCCCCGGAGGGCCTCGTTGCGGCGGAGCATGGACTCCACGCGGTCGATCTCGAGGATGATGGCGCTCTTCTCGAAGCGCTTGACCTCGGCCACCACCACCTCGCCGATGCGGTCGGCGAACTCGGTGAAGATGCGCTCGCGCTCGGCTTCGCGGACCTTCTGCACCAGCACCTGTTTGGCGGCCTGGGCGGCGATGCGGCCCAGCTGGCTGGTGTCCTGGGGCAGCCAGAGGGTGTCGCCCTCGGCGGCATCGGGATTCAGGGTCTGGGCTTCGGCCAGGCTGATCTCCAGGTCCTCCTCCTCGACCTCGGCCACCACCTGCTTCAGGGCATAGACGTGGAATTCGCCGGTCTCCCGGTCCATCTGGGCCTGGAAGTTGCCGTAGAAGTCCTGGGCATTGAAGTACTTGTCCGCCGCCTTGGCGAGGGCTTCCTCCACCGCTGCGAAGACATCCTCTTCGGGGATGCCCTTTTCAGCGGCAATCATCTTCACGCTGTCGAAAAAGGTCGTTGCCACATTCGCCATCTCAGGCCTCCTCGTCCTCGACGGCGCTTGTCTCTACGCCATCGGCATCCGGTAGTTCAGTCAAACGGGCGGCCAGGTGCTTGGGCCGCGGGGTCTTTTCTTCGTCGAAGGGCGCCAGCCGCGCCTTCTGGATGGCCTCAATGGGCACGGTCTTCAGGACGCCGTCCTCTTCAAGGGTGATGCTGTCGCCCTCCACGGGCCCGATCCAGCCCTTGAAGCGCTTCTGGCCGTTGATGGGGGCGGCGGTCTGCACGCGGCAGAGCCGGCCGGCAAAGCGGCGGAAGTGGTCGCCCTTGGTGAGGGGACGCTCCATGCCGGGGCTGCTGACTTCGACGCCGAGCTTCTCGCGGAGGTCGGGGAACTCCACGTCCATCCACAGGAGCAGGCCCTCGTGGGCGGCCGTGCAGTCGTCCAGGGTGACCTTGCGGCCGCTGGCCTCGCCATCCAGGTGGTCGATGTAGAGGCGCAGCATCTCGTCCCGGCCTTCGCGGACCGTCTCCAGGTGCACCAGCTCGTAGCCCAGCAGGGCCAGCTGGCGCTCGATGGGGGGCTGGGCTTTCTTCAGATCCAAGGAGACTCCGGATGAACAACAAAAAAGGTGGGTCGAACCCACCCAGTCTTGGCGCCCGGTTCGGGGGCGCCATGGCCGAATTGAATTCCAAGTCTAGCGCTCCTTTCCAGGAATCTCAATGAAAGAGAATCTTGATGGGGGCCACAGCCGCCCTGCGATTCAATGGAACCTAGGAGATCTGATATGGCCACGATCCTGGACGGCAAGGCGCACGCGGACCGCATGCTGGAGGCGGTGCGCCTGGGGGTCGAGGCCCGGATGGCCCGGGGGCTGCGGGCCCCGGCCCTGGCGGTGGTGCTGGTCGGGGACGATCCCGCCAGCCACGTCTACGTCCGCAACAAGGCCGCGGCCTGCGCCAGGGTGGGCATCACCTCCCTGGAGCACCGGCTGCCCGCGGACACCCCCCAGGCCGAGCTGGACGCCCTCATCGACGGCCTGAACACCGATCCGGCCGTGGACGGCATCCTGGTGCAGCTGCCCCTGCCCCAGGGGCTGGATTCCAAGGAGGCCCTGCACCGCATCAGCCCCGCCAAGGATGTGGACGGCTTCCATCCCATGAACCAGGGCCTGCTGCTGGAGGGCCTGCCGGGCCTGCGGCCCTGCACCCCCACCGCCTGCATGTCCCTGCTGGCCCACCACGGCGTGGACCTGAAGGGCCTGCGGGCCGTGGTGCTGGGCCGCAGCGAGATCGTGGGCAAGCCCATGGCCCTCATGCTGCTGGAACAGCACGCCACCGTGACCATCGCCCACAGCCGCACCCGGGACCTGGCCGCCGTCTGCCGGGAGGCCGACCTGCTGGTGGCCGCCGTGGGCCGCCCGGGACTCGTGGAGGGTTCCTGGATCAAGCCCGGCGCCGTGGTGGTGGACGTGGGCATCAACCGGGTCGAAGATCCAGGCCTGGCGGCCCGGATCTTCGCGTGTGAACCGAAAAAGCTGGAAACATTTCAAGCCAAGGGAGCCGTGCTGTGCGGCGACGTGCGCTTCGGCGAGGCCATGGACGTGGCCTCCGCCGTGACGCCCGTCCCCGGCGGCGTGGGGCCCCTCACCATCGCGGGGCTGCTGACGAACACCCTGCAGGCGGCGGAACACCTGGGAACACCTCCTCCTCGCGGAGAATACTGAAAAAGTAGAGAGGCACAGAGGAAACCACCAATAAGGGCTGTTCTGCCTCTGCGAATCCCTTTCTGAAGGTCCAAATGAATCCAGCGAGGAATTCTATGCTCGAATCCTCACTCCATGCCTGCTACAAAAAACCGGGGCGGGTCAAACTCGAAATGGTATCAAACAATATCGGGCCCCAAATTGGGGCCCGGGACTAAAA
>JAMPXL010000232.1 GCA_023701165.1 Geothrix sp.
TGCCGGATCTGGAGTTCCTGCGGATGCCCTCGGTCTCCGCCACCATCCTGCCCGCCCGGGAGGTGGCCGGGGACTACTACGACCTGTTCCCCCTGCCGGACGGCAGCCTGGCCTTCCTCATCGCCGACGTGAGCGGCAAGGGCACCAGCGCGGCCTTCTACGCCGCGGAGACGAAGGGCGTGCTGTCGGCCCTGGACAAGGAGGCCCTGGACCCGGTGGCGGTGGCCGACCGCCTCAACACCATCTGGTGCCAGGGACACGGACGGAACCTCTTCCTGACCCTGGTCTACGGCACCTTCCATCCCCAGACGGGGCGCTACGCCTTCGTGCGGGCGGGCCACCCCCCGGCCTTCCTCCGCCGGAGCGGCGGCCGCGTGGAGCGCCTCAATCCCCGGGGCCTGGGCATCGGCCTCAGCCCCACCCGGTTCCGGGGCGCCATCGAGGCTTGCGAGGGCGTGCTGGAAGCCGGAGACAGCCTCGTGTTCTTCACGGATGGGCTGTCGGAGGCCCAGGACCCGGCGAAGGGCTTCTACGGCGAAGGCCGGCTGGAGGCGCTGCTGGGCCAGCCGGCCGAGGACCTCCAGGCCGCCATCCTGGCGGACGTGGCGGCCTTCACCGCCGGGCAGCCCCTGGCCGACGACCTGACGCTGCTCATCCTCCGGCGCTGAGCCTTACCTCGCGGCTTCCCTCAGCTCACCGAGGATTTCCGGGGCCTGGATGCGGGCAGCGGCCAGGGCCCTGGCGAAAGCCGCACGGGCCTCCTCGGGGCGGCCTTCGCTCCGGGCCAGCCAGGCCTGGGCGCGGAGGGTGTAGGGGGTTTCCTCGGTGGAGAGGGTCCGGCTGCGGTCCAGCAGGACGCGGGCCATGGCGCGGCGTCCTTCGCGGGCCAGGCACTCCGCCTCTCCCGCGAGGCAGTGGGTCTCCATGTGGGCGTCCCGGAGCTCCTGATGGATGGCGAGGGATTCGCGGTAGAACCCGCGGGCGGCGGCGAAGCGCCCGGCGGCGCGTTGGACCTCGCCGAGGTTGTAGAGCGCCAGGGCCTCCATGGGGCGCAGCTGGGTCTTGCGGGCCTGTTCCAGGAACTGCCGGTCCAGGCTTTCGGCCCGGTCCAGCTCGCCCCGGGCCTGGGCCACGCTGGCCAGGCCCATGAGGGAGTAGGCCAGGCCGTTCTGATCGCCGATGGCCTCCCGGAGGCTGTGGGCCTTGCGGAAGAGGGCCTCGGCCCGGTCCAGGCCGCCTTCCTGGGCCAGGGCCAGATCCCCCAGGTTGTTGGTGATGAAGGACTCGCCCCAGCGGTCGCCGTAGGCCTGCACGGTCTGGAGGGCGCTCTGGTAGCGGGCCTCGGCTTCCTTGAGATGGCCGCGCCCCTTCTCGATCACCGCCAGGTTGTTGAGGGCCCGGGTGGCGTTCAGCCGGTCGCCCAGGCTCTGGTACCTGGCCAGGGCCTGCTGGTACTCGGCTTCGGCCTCAGCCAGCTTATGCTGGCGCTGGAAATTCACGCCCAGGGTGGCGTGGATTCCGGCTTCGAAGGCGGAAGATCCCAGGGCCTTGGCCAGATCCAGGGCCTCGCGACCGGCGCGGTCCGAAGCCGCCCATTGGCCCCGGTCCCCGAGGCGCACGGACAGGTAGTGGAGGGCCTTCATCTCACTGGTGCGGTCACCCTGGGCGCGGGCGGACCACCGGGCCCACTGGAAGACCGGTTCGGAGGGGATATCGGCGAGGCGGCTGAGGCACCGCGCGTAGCCCAGCACTGCGGGCGTGAACTCGGGGGCCTGCAGGGCCGCCGACTGGAAGACGGGCGCGGCCTCCTTGAACTCGCCGCGATCCATGAGGCCGGCACCGCGGATGTAGGCCTCGAGGGCTTCGGGGACCACGGGTTGTGCGGAGCGGGGCTGGGAGGCCAGGGGGTCCACGGCCTTGATGAGTTCGGCCGCCACCCGGCGGGCCAGGGGCAGGGACACGGCCGTGCGGTTGCTGGCCTCCCGGGTCTCGCCGGCATGGCGCACCTTCCCGGAGGCATCCCGCAGCTCGTAGGCCAGGACCAGCGTGCTGCCGCCGCCCCGGGACAGGGTTCCCTGCAGCACCAGCTGGGCCCCCAGGGCGGACACCAGGCGGGTCTGGTCCTCCGGGGGGATGGGCCCGCGGGGGGCCAGGCGCAGCGTGGCCCGGCCGCGGGCCAGGCTTTCGGCATCGATGGGCGCGAGCTTGGGGTGCTCGCGCAGGGACATCTCGAGCATCTCCGGCAGCGCCAGCTGCACCACGGAATCCAGGTGGGTGTCCCCCGTGGCGTTGGCGAAGGGCAGGATGGCCACCCGCGCCGGGCGCTCCCGGGTCAGGTCCGCGATGATGCCCCGCGAGGTGAACCAGTTCGCGCCCGCCGCCAGGGCCAGGGCGCCGAGGGCGGAGGCTCCGGCCCAGCGCAGGGCGCTGCGCGGTTTGAGCTGGAGATCCAGGGTGTGGGCCACCTTGGCGGCGGTGGGCCGCTTGAAGGGGTGGGCCTCCAGCATGGCGCGGAGGAGGTCCGAGGTGCCCGAGGGGAGGCCCCGCACGCGCAGCTCGCGGCGGGTGCCCAGGACGATGGATTCCATGCGGACCCGCCCCTCTCCGGGGAAGGGGTGTTCGCCTGCGAGCAGCTCCCAGGCCAGGATGCCCAGCGAGAACACATCGCTGGAGGAGCCGGCGGCCTGGCCCTGGATCTGTTCCGGGGAGGCGTAGCTGGGGCTGCCCATGAAGACGCCGGCCTGGGTGATCTTGTCCCAGGAGGGGTTGGTGGGGGCCTCGCTCCCGCCTCTGCCCTCTTCCAGGGCCTTGAGGTTGCTGAGATTCGGCGTGGCCGGCGGCGTGCTGCGGGACTCTCCGGGCCCCTGGGGGTCCACCAGCCGGGCCAGGCCGAAATCCAGCACCTTCACCTGGAGCAGGCGGGTCCGCAGGGCCTGGGCCACCATGATGTTGCCGGGCTTCAGGTCGCGGTGGATCAGGTTTTTGGCGTGGGCGGCTTCTAGGGCATGGGCCACGGCGCTGATGACCTGGAGCTTCTCCCGCACGCTGAGGTTGGGCGCGGCCTGGTCCAGGGTCTGGCCTTCCAGGAGCTCCATGGCGATGTAGGTGCCGCTGGGGTTTTCCACCCAGTCGTGTACCTGGCAGACGTTGGGGTGGTTGAGCTGGGCCAGGGCCAGGGCTTCGCGCCGGAAGCGCTCCGGGGCGCCCGTCTCGCGCTCCTCGCCCGCCCGCAGGGCCTTGAGGGCCACGCTGCGCTCCAGGGTGGGGTCCCAGGCCTGGTACACCTCCCCCATGCCCCCGGTGCCCAGGAGGGCCTCCACCTGGAACCGGCCCACCTGGGTGCCGGGTTCCAGAATCCGCCTCCCGGAAGAGGGCGCGGACGCGGCATTGGTTTCATTGGACATTTTGGCACCAGCGATTTTTTTTACCTTATCACGCGACGCTAACCTGCACACCCTTTCCGGACGTACCCTCTGCACACCCCCCCAAAGGAGGCTTTCGATGCGCCTGTCCCGTTTCGGCTTTGCCGCTGCCCTCCTGGGCCTGGCGGCCCAGGCCCAGATCCCCCCTCAGATCCCCCGCGCCGTGCTCTTCGGCAACCCGGAACGCAGCGCGCCGCAACTCTCCCCTGACGGGAAGAAGTTGGCCTACCTGGCCCCGGACA
>JAMPXL010000233.1 GCA_023701165.1 Geothrix sp.
CCATGAAAGGACCCTCACGCTCGCGGCATGACCATGCATCGGGCCCATCCCGCCCGCCACACTTCCCGGAGGTCCCATGCGCCCCGCCCTGCTTCTCGCCGCCCTGCCCTCGCTCCTGGCCGCCCAGGAGGCCGTCACCACGCTGAAGGACCAGAAGGCCCTCGCCATCACGATCTACAACGACAACCTCGCCCTGGTGAAGGACACCCGGGAGGTGCGGCTGGCGAAGGGAGAATCCCGCCTGGCCTTCCAGGAGGTCTCGGCCCAGATCCGTCCCGAGACGGCCCTGTTGCGGAGCCTGACGCACCCGAAGGACTTCTGGGTGGCGGAGCAGAACTTCGACTTCGACCTGCTCACGCCCCAGAAGCTGCTGGAGAAGTACGTGGGCGAGAAGGTGACCGTGGTCCGCAGCGTGCCCAACGAATCCGGTGCGGGCGCGAAGGAGGTGCGGGAGGAGGCCACGGTGCTGGCCACCAACAACGGCACGGTGCTCCAGTTCGCGGACCGCATCGAGACCAGCGCCCCCGGCCGCCTCATCTTCCCCAAGGTGCCCGGCACCCTCCGGGCCCGCCCCACCCTGGTGATCAGCCTGAACAGCGGCGCGGACCGCGACCAGAAGCTGGAGCTGAGCTACCTCACGGGCGGCCTCTCCTGGCGGGCCGACTACGTGGCCAACCTCTCGGCGGACGAGAAGACGCTGGACCTCAGCGGCTGGGTGACCCTCACCAACCAGAGCGGCGCCGCCTACCCCAATGCCACCCTGCAATTGGTGGCGGGGGATGTGAACCGGGTCATCGATAAACTCCCCAGGGCAAGGGATTTTGAAAAAATGGCCAGGCTTGCACCCGGAGTGGCTGCCCCCAAGATGGCCGAGGAGAGCCTCTTCGACTACCACCTCTACACCCTGGACCGCCCCACCACCCTGGCCGCGAGCCAGACCAAGCAGGTGGCCCTGCTCAGCGCCAGCGGCGTGCCGGTGCGCAAGGAATACCTGCTCCAGGGGCAGAACCACTACTACTCCGGCAGCTACGGCGATCTGGGCGAGAAGCAGAAGGTGGGCGTCTTCGTCGAGTTCGACAACAAGGAATCCGGCCGCCTGGGCATGCCCCTGCCCAAGGGCATCATCCGCGTCTACAAGCGCGACAGCGAAGGCCGGGCCCAGTTCGTGGGCGAAGACGGCGTGGACCACACGCCCAAGCATGAACGGGTGCGTCTGAAGCTGGGTGATGCCTTCGATGTCACCGCCAAGCGCAAACAAACGGACTACAAGAGCCTCGGCAAGCAGGGGAGGTTCGGCTTCGTCCACGAATCCGCTTTCGAGATCGAGCTGAAGAATGCCAAGAAGGAGCCCGCCACCGTGAGCCTGCTGGAACCCCTGCCCGGCGACTGGGAGGTGCTGCAAAGCAGCCACCCCTTCACCAAGGAGGCCGCCGGCACCGCGCGGTTCAAGGTGACGGTGCCCGCCGAAGGCAGCGCCAAGCTGACCTACCGGGTGCGGGTGAGGTGGTAGGGCAGGTGGTCAGTCTGGAGTCTGCAGGAACCGATCCCTGTGGCGGCCTCTGGCCGCTACAGAATTCACCTTTGGGCCAGGCAGCCTGAATGGGTCGTACCCAACTGAAAAACCGGCGCGGCGCAGAGCGCCGCATCAGAGAGCCGTGCCTCCAGACTCCAGTCTCCGGTCTCCAGCCTAAAAGATTCCGCCATACTGACCCCCCATGCCCCTTCCCGCCCGCTTCCTCGCCCGCCTGCGACGCCTGCCGCTGCGCCTGCGGGGTCGTCTGGGCGGGGGCACGGAGGGCCTGCATCCCTCCAAGATCAAAGGGGCCGGCCTCACCTTCGTCGAGAACCGGCCCTACGTGCCTGGCGATGATCCCCGCTTCATCAACTGGCCCCTGACGGCGCGCACGGGCGAACCCATCATGAAGCGCTTCGAGAGCAGCCGCGACCTGGTGCTGTGGCTGGTGGTGGATCCGTCACCGTCCATGTTCCTGGGCGATCCCGTCTCGCCCCTGCGCTGGGCCATGGAACTGTGCGGCGCGGCCTTCGCCACGCTCCAGGCCACGGGGGACCGCCTGGGCCTCATCGTGCCTGGGGACGGTCGCACGCCCGCCCTGCGCATCGCGCCCAAGCGGGGCCGCATCCACGGCCTGCGCATCCTCGAAACCCTGGCGGAGCGGGGGCCATCCATTCCCACGGAGGCCGCCTGGCGCGAAGCCCTGGGCCACTGGGGCGAGCACGGGAAGGGGCACCGCCTCTGGCTGTTCAGCAACGGCGCGGGGCTGCGGGGCCTGGCGCCCCTGCTGAAACCGCTGGCCACACGGCACCGCGTGGTGTGGTTTCAGCCGGAACCTCTGGAAGACCCCCGCGCCATGGCCTGGCCCAGCCCGGAATTCTCCCCGGCCATCGAGCGGCAGCGCTGGAACCTGGATGAGGATCCCGTGGTGAAGCTGAATGCCTGGCTGCGCGCGGGAGGTGCGTGATGGGGGTGGTGGGTGGTCCCCTCCATCGCCTGTCATGGCTCGGAATCCGCACGCGGATTCCGAACAGGGGGAAAACGGCATTCTTGATGGCGATGGCCTTGATGGCCTGGGCCGCGCCCGCCTGGAAGGCGCCGGCCCAGCTCAAACTCGGGGCGCTCCAGGCCCTGGAGCTCCGGGAGGAGGATCCCGCCAGGCCCCCGCTGCCGCGGCCCACGGTGGAAGACCGCCTGGGGCCGCTGCGCCTGCGGTCCATGGAACCCCTGCCCGACGGCCGGGGATGGCGCTTTCAGGTGCAGGCCCTGGAGCCCGGCGCAGCCGTGGTGCCCCCCCTGGACCTGGGCAACGGGCAGCGCAGCCCTGAGCTGCGCCTCGACGTGCCCCGAACCATCCCCTTCGGCGGGCCCTGGGTGGGCTTCGGCGGCGGCAACGAAGACCAGCTGCCTGCCATCCCCTTTCCCTGGGCCTGGGCCAGCCTGTTGCTGCTGCCGCCCCTGGGCCTGGTGGCCTGGGGTGTTCGCCGCTGGCGGAAGGGCACGGCCCGGCGCCGCCTGCATCACGCGGCCCACCACTTCCGGCGGCACTGGCCACCCGCAGACAGGGGGCGCAACGCCCTGGATGCCGCCCATGCCCTGGGCCGCGACCTGCTGGCCGCCCGCTTCGGTGAGGCCGCACGGGCCTGGGGGCCTTCGGAGTTCCAGGCCCGCAGCCTCGGCCCTTGGGACCAGTGGGTGAAGAGCCTGGATGCCGCCCGCTTCGGGCGCACAGAGCCACCCTTCCCCGCGCCCGAGCCCCTGATGGCCGCCCTGGACGCCCGGAGCGGGAAGGGGAACGGATGATCGGCCTGCGCCATCCCCTGCTCCTGCTGGCAGCCGTGCCCCTGTTGGTCTGGGCCTGGCGCGTGGTCTACCGCTGGGGCATCCCGGCCTCGCGTCCTTCCAGCGCCCTGGCCCGGCACAGCTCCCACTGGCTGCCCCCCCTCCTGGCCCTGGCCCTGGGCCTCGCCGCGGCTGGCCCTGAATGGCGCACCCCCCTCCGCGGCGCGGCCCCCGTCGTGGATTTCGCCGTGGTGCTGGATGGCAGCAGCAGCATGAAGATCCTCGACCGGCCGGACGAGGATCGCTGGCACGCGGCCCGCCGGACCCTGGCCCAGTTCGTCCTGCGGCGGCCCGACGACCGCTTCG
>JAMPXL010000234.1 GCA_023701165.1 Geothrix sp.
CGAGGGGGAAGGCGCGGCGCCACCAGGTCATCACAGGCCTCCATTGATCAAGAGGGCCGCGTCCAGGTGCAGGGGCGTTTCCGGGTCGGGCACCATGATGGCGTTCTTGGTCTTCACCCGCACGCTGCCGATGAGGAAGTCGCGCAGGGGCTTGTTGTGGCGCAGGTTCGCCACCTCGTCCTTGCGGACGAAGAGCAGGGCCTGGCTGGGGCAGACGGTGGCGCACATGGGCTTGTGGCCCACGGAGGTGCGGTCGTAGCAGAGGTCGCACTTGAGCATCTGCTCCAGGCCCGAGAACACGATGGGCACGCCGAAGGGGCAGCTCAGTTCGCAGTTCTGGCAGCCGATGCAGCGGGGCTTCTGGGCGGCATGCACCACGCCGTCCTCGCTGCGCTTGATGGCGTCCGAGGGGCAGACCTGCGCGCAGATGGGGTCCTCGCAGTGCATGCAGACCGTGGGGACCGTCTGGGGACTGTCGAAGCGGTCCATCTCGTCCAGGTGGATCATGGAGCGGCCGCGGTGGGTGCCGCACTCGGCGCAGGCGCCCACGCAGGAGCGGCAGCCGATGCAGCGCTGGGGATCGATGAAGAAGCCCCATTCCTGAAGATTCGTCTTAGCCACGATGTTCTCGCGAATCGCCGCAGGCGATTCCGAGAGGAAGCCGTAGTCCTGGGGCACCATCAGAACACCTGCTCGGGCATCTGGGACTGGGTGCTGCGGGCCTCGAAGGCCATGCGCTGCAGCTCCGCCAGCTCGGGGGAGAACTGGTCCTTGGTGGTCTTCTTGAGCCGCACGGCGCTCACCTTGAACTCGGGGATCTTCGAGACGGGATCCAGGTGCCGGGCCGTGAGGCGGTTGGCCGACAGCGCCCCGGCCCAGTGGTAGGGGATGAACACGGTGTCGGGGCGGATGGTCTTCACCACCTTGGCGGGCAGCACCATGCTGCCGCGCCGGGAGGTGATCTCCACGGCATCGCCTTCCGCCAGGCCGTACTGCTCCGCCAGGCGGGGGTGGATCTCCAGGTAGGGATGGGGGCACTGCTCGACGAGGAATCCGATGCGCCGCGTCTGGGTGCCGCTCAGGTAGTGGAAGACCACGCGGCCCGAGGTGAGCCAGATGGGGTAGTCGCCATCCACCACTTCCATGGGCGGCCGCCAGGGCGTGGGGTTGAACTTCGCCTTGCCGTCCGGATGGAAGAACTTGCCACCCTCGAAGAGGCGTGGCGTGCCTGGGTGGTCCTCCGTGGGGCAGGGCCAGAAGACGCCCATGTTCTTTTCGATCTTCGCGTAGGTGATGCCCGCGTAGTCGGCGGTGCCGCCCTTCGACGCCACCCGCAGCTCGTTGAAGATGGCCTCGGGGCTGGTGAAGTGGTCGAAGTACTTGCCGCGGCCCAGCCGCTTGGCGAGCTCCACCATGATCTGCCAGTCCGGGCGGGCGTCGCCGGGGCAGTCCACGGCCTTGTTGATCTTGATGACGCGGCCCTCGGCGCTGGTGGAGGTGCCCTCGTCCTCCTCGTGCAGCGCCGAAGGGAGCACGATGTCGGCGTGCTGGGCGCTTTCGCTGAGGAAGAAGTCCAGGCAGACGAAGAACTCCAGCTTGCTGAGGGCCTCGCGGGTGAACTGGGAGTCCGGCAGTGAGACCAGCGGGTTGAAGCAGAGCAGCAGCAGGCCCTTGATCTCGCCTGCATGGATGGCGTTCATGATCTCCTGGGCGCTCTGGCCCACACCTGGCAGCTCGTCATCGGTGCAGCCCCAGACGGAGCAGATGTACTTCCGGTGCTCGGGGTTGCTGATGTCGCGGTTGCCCGGCAGCTGGTCGCACTTGTGGCCGTGCTCGCGGCCGCCCTGGCCGTTGCCCTGGCCGGTGATGGTGGCGTAGCCGCATCCGGGCCGGCCGATGCGCCCCGTGGCCAGCACCATGTTGATGCAGCCCAGGACGTTGTCCACGCCCTTGCTCTGGTGCTCGATGCCGCGGGCATGGAGCAGGAAGCTGGTCTTGGCCTCGCCCCACATGCGGGCGGCCTTTTCGATGGCCTCCACGGGCAGGCCTGTGATCTGGCTGGTCCACTCGGGAGTGCAGTCCTTCACCGCGCTCAGGGCTTCCTCGAAGCCCTGAGTATGGTTCTGGAGGAAATCACGGTCGATGAGGTTCCACTTGTGCAGCAGGTGCAGGATGCCGTTGGTGAGGGCCGAGTCCGTGCCGGGCTTCAGGGGCAGCACCAGGTCGGCGGTGCGGGCCAGGGGCGTGATGCGGGGATCCACCACGATGAGCAGGGCGCCGCGGTCCCGGGCCCGCCAGATGTAGTCGGTGGTGATGGGTGAGCACTCGGCCACGTTGGAGCCTGCCACCCAGATGACGTCGGCCTTCTCGATGTCCGCCCAGGAGTTGGCGGCGCGGTCCACGCCGAAGGCCTTCTTGTTGCCCGCGCCGGCGCTCACCATGCAGAGGCGGCCGTTGTAGTCCAGGTTCTTGGTCTGAAGCCCGAGCCGCGCGAACTTGCCTGCCAGGTAGCTCTTCTCGTTGGTGAGCGACACGCCGGACAGCACCGCGAAGGCGTCCTTGCCGTGCTGCTGCTGGATGCGCTGGATCTCCGCCACGGTGCGGTCCATGGCCTCGCTCCAGTCCATGGGCTCGAAGCCCCGCTCGGTGCGCTTCATGGCCCTGGTGAGGCGGTCCGGGTGGCTGCCCTGCAGGTAGCGCTTCACGCCCTTGGGACAGAGCTTCCCCTCGTTGAAGGGGAACTCCTCCCAGGGATCGAAGCCGATGACCTTGTTGTCCTTCACCTTGAGCTTGATGCCGCACTGCTGGCCGCAGAAGCAGCAGTGGGTCTCCACGACCTTGTCGGGCGTGGGGTCCGACAGCCAGCCCCCCGGCGGGGCCAGGTTCAGGTGGGGGCCGAACTGGGCGCGGAGCTGGTCCTGGGAGAGGGGGAGGGTGCTCATAGGGAACCCTTCATGCTGATGGAATCGGGGATGGGTTCGGCATGCACGGGGATGGTGGCGAAGGGATCGAAGGCGCCGTGGAGCCGCACGCCCTGGGCCTTGGCCACGAGCCGCCGCTTGCACCGGGGGCAGAGGTCCAGGTGATGGACCTCCCCGCTGTGGCGGGCCCCATCCAGTTCGAGTTCCTTCCACAGGGCCACCAGATCGCGGTGCTGGTTGGCCCGGATGAAGGCCGCGCCGCAGCCCTTGCAGGCCACGCGCCCTTCGGTCTCGCCCTCGGCCTTGTAGAGGGTGACGCCCAGCTGGGCGGGCCGCTGGACCACGTGGAAGAGCTTGCCGAAGGGCAGGCCCAGCAGCAGGAGGATCACCGTCAGCTCGTGCAGGAAGGCCAGGGTGGCGAAGTTGCGGCCCTGGAGCCAGGTCTCGGAGGCCGTGAGCAGCAGGCCCGTGAGGCTCACGGCGATGAGGAGCACCAGGGGCAGCAGGTCCAGGTCGAAGCGCTGGGTGGCGCTGTCGCCCTCATCCTGCTTGCGGCGGATGAGGCTCAGCACGCAGCCCGCGATGACCATCACGGCGGCGATGTTCAGGATGTGGAAGCTCAGGGTGGCCGCGAGGCTGTCCAGGGGGAAGGAACCGGCGGGAAATCCCAGCACCCAGGCCTGGTAGCGGGCGGCGTCCAGGCCCTCGCTGGTGAAGCGGACCCAGCCGAAGACCAG
>JAMPXL010000235.1 GCA_023701165.1 Geothrix sp.
GCGGGTCCGCCGTCCGGGAAAGCCTGGAGCGAATCCTTCTCGGAGAAGCCGCTGCTGAGCACCACGGGCACGCTGGGATCGAGCTCCCGCATGGCATGCAGGGCCTCCCGGCCATCCATGCGCGGCATGGTCAGGTCCATGAGCACCAGGCGGAGCTCCTGCCGGTGTTCCTGGAACCGCTCCAGGGCCTCCAGGCCATCCTGGGCGGCGACCACCTGGAAGCCCAGGGCCTCCAGGGCCAGTCCGGTGGTCTGGAGGATCCGCTCCTCGTCATCCACCAGCAGCACCAGCCCATGGGCGGGCCCCTGCCCGGGGGCCGGGTCCTCCAGGGTTTTCGGGGGGACAGGGGCCGTCACGGCGGGAAAGCAGAGCCTGAAGCGGCTTCCGCGGCCCACGCAGCTGGCGATGTTCAGACCGGCGCCGTGCCCCCTCAGGATCCCCAGCATGGCGGAAAGGCCCAGGCCCCGGCCGGTGGCCTTGGTCGTGAAAAAGGGATCGAAGATGCGCTCCAGGACCTCGGGGGCCATGCCGCAGCCCGTGTCCTCGACTTCGAGGATCACATGACGGCCGGGCACGGGCGCCTCGACCCGGTACTCCGCGCGCAGGGCCCGCTCATCCAGGACCCATGCGCTGGTGGAGACGTGGATGGCGCCCTCCCGGTCCCCGATGGCATCCGAGGCGTTGGTGACGAGGTTCATGACCACCTGCTGGAGCTGGGCCACGTCCGCCTGGATGGCGGGGAGGGTGGCCTCCAGATCGAGCTGGAGGCGGACCTTCTTCGAAATGGACACCACCAGCAGGTGGGTCAGGTCCCGGACCACGGCGTTGAGGTCGTGGGGGCGCACCACGAAATGCCCCCGCCCCGAATAGGCCAGCATCTGCTTCGTCAGCTCCGTGGCCCGGAGCACGGTGGCCTCCATGTTCGCCAGGTAGGGGCGGGCGGGAGCGGTCTCCGGAAGGTGCATCTGGGCGAGGTTCAGGTTGCCCAGCACCACGGTGAGCAGGTTGTTGAAGTCGTGGGCGATCCCCCCTGCCAGGACGCCGAGGCTTTCGAGCTTCTGGGTCTGCCGGAGGGCGTCCTCCGCCTGCCGGCGGCCGGTGATGTCCCGCGTGATGGACAGCATGCAGGGCTCGCCATCCACGGTGATGACCGTGCCGGAGAGGAGCCCCATCCGGATGCTGCCGTCATTCATCCGGAACGGGGCTTCGAGGCTGTCGAACTGCCCTTCCTGCTTGATCATCTCCAGGGCCCGCACCCGATCCTCCGGGTTCACCCAGAGGCCCAGGTCGAGGGTGGTCCGGCCCAGGGCCTCGTCGCGCGTCCATCCGCTCATGCGGGTGAAGGCGGAGTTGACTTCCAGGTAGGTCCCGTCCAGCCGGTTGATGTTGATGGCATCCGGGCTGGACTGGAAGGCCTTGGAGAATTTTTCCTCGCTCAGGCGGAGGGCCTGTTCCGCCGCCCGGCGCTCGGTGGTGTCCCGGGCGTACCCGAAGGCGAGGTCCTGCCCTTCGTGGGTGAGGTGGCAGACGGAGATCTCGACGGGAAGGGTGCTGCCGTCCTTCCGGCGGTGTTCCGTCTCCACGAACAGGCTCCCCTGGGCCCGGAGGGAGGCCATGAAGGCGGGCCACTGGTCCGGCGGGAATTTCGGGTCGACGTCGGGCAGGGAGAGCCCGAGCAGCGTCTCCCGGTCGTAGCCGAGCTCGCGGCAGGCCGCCTCGTTCACGAAGACGATCCGCCCCCCGGCATCGAGGCCGAAGACCGAATCCCGGGTCTGATCGATGGTGTGGGCCATCATGCGGTGGTTGGCCTCGGCCCGGTTCCGGTCGATGGCCATGGCCACCTGGCCGGACACGAAGGCCAGCAGATCCCGCTCCTCCGGCGTGTAGCGCCGGTTGCCCGCGTAGATCTGGATGACCAGGGCCCCGAACACCCCCTGGGCGCCGATGAGGGGAACGCCGAGCCAATTCAGGGAGTCGGCCCCGATGGGTTCCACCTCTCCCGAAGCCTCCAGCTCCTTGAGGACCTCTGGGTCCAGGAGGAGGGGCTGCCCCGTGCGGAGCACGTATTCCGTGAGCCCGCGGCCGAGCCTCCGGGGCGCGGGCGCTGGATCCAGGGCGTCCACGAAGTAGGGGAAGGAGACGGTGTCCGAGGCGTGGTCCCAGAGGGCGAAGTAGAGGTTGTCCGCCGGCATGAGGTCGCGGACGGAGGCATGGACACGGCCGTAGAGCTCCCCGAGGTCCGTGTCGCCCAGGGCGGCCTGGGCGATGCGGTAGGTCGCATCCAGGTACCGCCGCACCAGGGTGAGGGCTTCGGCCGGATCTTGGGGTTCGCGCGGTGCCTGCATGGTCCCGTTATCGGCGGGCACCCCCTGTCGGCACAAATACCGTCATCAGGCCCAGCGGAACCGCTTCACCGCCAGGGCGAAGGCGGCCAGACCCCAGGCGGCCACGATGGCCAGCCCCGCCCCGTGGCCCGCCAGGGAGCCGCCGTCGTTGAACACGGCCCGCAGGGCCCGCAGGAAGGGGGCCAGCGGCGCCGCGGCCACAGCGTGCTGGAGCCAGGCCGGGGCCGCATCCAGCGTGAAGTAGACGCCGCTCAGCAGCATCAGGGGGAAGAACACCAGGTTGGAGATGGCCGCGTAGCCTTCGGAGGTGTCCGCGAAGCCGCTGAGGGCGAAGCCGAAGGCCATGAAGCAGCCGGTGCCCAGGGTCATGATGACCAGCAGGTCCAGGAAGGAGCCCTGGTTCTGGATGCCGAAGGCCAGGCGCCCCACGATCAGCAGGATGGCGGCCTGGATCACGGTGACGGTGAGCCGGTGCAGCACCTGGCCCAGCAGGAAGACCCATTTGGGCAGGGGCGTCACCGCCAGGCGCCGGAACTTCCCCTTTTCGCGGTAGCTCACGTTCACCATGCCCACGCTGAAGAGGCCCATGCTCACCAGGTTCAGGCCCAGCAGGCCCGGCAGCAGGAACGAGGCGTAGTTGGCGGACCGCTTGCGGCCGGGGCTTTCCACGGACACGGGGATGCGGCCGGGCTCTGGCGCTCCGCTGAGGCGGGCCTGGGCCATGAGCCAGGCCTGGTTCACCAGCCCCGCCGTGGCGCCGGCCTGGGCCATGAGGTAGCTGTTCAGGCGCAGCCGGTAACCGTCGCCGGAGGTCTCCAGCTGGGCGGCGGTCTCGCCCCGAGCCCAGCGGGCCTCGGCTTCGGCTTTCGGCAGCGCCTGGACCTTGAGGTGGAGGTCCGCGAGGGCCTGATCCAGGGCGGCATCCTGCGGGCCGGGCGCCGGGGCCTGCACGCGCACCACCGAGAGCTTCGGCGAGCCGCCGTCCCGGAAGATCGTCCCGAAGCCCACCAGCAGGATCACCGGGAAGGCGAAGGTCCAGAACATGGCCACGCGGTCACGGCCATAGAGCCGCCATTCCATCGCGAACTGGCGCCAGAGAATCATCATTGCTCCCTCAGGCTGCGCCCGGTGCGGTGCAGGAACACGTCTTCCAGGGTGGCCCGCCGGATGTGGACCTGCTGGAAGGGCACGGCGGCGGTTTCCGCGGCCTCCAGCAACCGGGGCAGGAGGGCCTTGGGGTCCGGCGTGGGGATCTCCCAGCGGTCGCCGCGCGGCTCCACCGCCTGCTCCAGC
>JAMPXL010000236.1 GCA_023701165.1 Geothrix sp.
CCCACGCCCGCCCGGGCCAGCCAGGGGGCGATGACGGAGCCCAGGGCCCCCAGGCCGAGGATGGCCACGCGCTTGGAGCGAAGGGCCTCGTCCGCCTCGCGGCCTAGAAAGATGCGCTGCTTGGCGTAGCGGTCGGTGGACATGGCTGCTGCCTAATTAAGGGCTGCGTGGCTGGATGGAGAGGCCTCGCGTATCGCCGCAGGCGATGCCGAGAAGATGCGTTGCTTGGCGTAGCGGTCGATGGACATGAATCCCTCATCCCCAGTCTAAAAGCAACGCGGCGCCCGGGTGGGCGCCGCGCACGGAAAACGAGGGCGAAGGCCTAGTTGCCGGCCTGGCCAGCCTCGGCCATGGCCTTCTCGTACTCGGCCTGGAGGCGGCTGGCGTCGGAGATGGCGAACTTGTAGACGTACTCGAAGCGGTCGGCACCCTTGGTCAGGGCGATGATCACTTCGTAGACGCCCTCGCCGCTCACCTCGAAGGGGCTGGCGATGACGTTGAAGGTCCCTTCCTTGGCCCCGTCGGGGATCTGCACGTCGCTGTCGCGGATCACGTCCTTGCGCTCGCCGGTGGGGCTCACGATGGAAAACCCGAACTTGAACTGGCCGTCCATGCGGGAGAAGCGGGTGTAGAAGCACACCTTGGGCAGGGTGAAGGGCACCTGGGGCACGACGATGTGGTGGTCGTACAGGCCCATCAGCGAGGTCTTGCCGCCCATCTCCTGGCGGATGTCGTCGCAAAGCAGCGTGAATTCGTGCTTGGGGGCCTTGATCTGGACTTCTTGCATGAGGGCTCCGAAAGAGAGGTCATCCTTGGGTGAAGGGAAAGTTTACCCTTGAAGTCGGCCCCATCCAACCCTGGGTTGGCGGGATGCCTGGAGGTCCCATGAGGCATTGGTTCTGGATTCTGTGGATCGCCCTGGGCCTCCAGGCCCAAGAGGCGCGGATTCAGATTCTTGGAACCACCGACATGCACGGGCACGTGATGGCCGAGGACACGTTCAGCCTCCAGCCCGCGAACCTGGGCTGGGCGAAGATCGCCACCCTGATCCGGCGCCAGCGGGCCCTGAACCCCGCCACGATCCTGGTGGACTGCGGCGACACGATCCAGGGCGAGCCTGTCAACTACGTGCGGAACACCCTCCGCCGCGACCTGCCTGAGCCCAGCCTTGCCATCATGAATGCGCTGGGCTATTCGGCCATGGCCGTGGGCAACCATGAATACGACTTCGGCCTCGGCGTCCTGCGGGAGGTGGAGAAGCAGGCCCGGTTTCCCTTCCTGTCGGCCAACACGGTGGATGCCAAGGGGGGGGCCGGATTCCTGTCGCACACGATGGTGACGGTGGCAGGCCTCCGCGTGGCCCTGGTGGGTTTCACGACGCCCCGGATCCCCGCCATGACGGAACCGGGAAACTACGCGGGACTCCGCTTCCGGGACATCGTGGCCGTGGCCCGGGAAGTGGTGCCCCGTCTGCGGGAAAAGGAGAAGGCCGACCTGGTGGTGGCCCTGGTCCACGCCGGCCTGGGGAAGGTGGATGGCCGGGAGGGGGATGAGAATGCGGCGCTGCGCCTGGCGGACCAGGTGCCCGGCCTTGATGTCATCCTCGCAGGCCACACCCATCAGGCCATCCAGACGGAGCACAAGGGCATTCCCATCCTCCAGGCCCAGGCTCACGGGCGGGCCCTGGCGGCGGTGGAGCTGAACCTGCGGAAGGAGCGGGGCCGCTGGCGCGTGGCCGCGGCCTCGGGCCGCCTGCTCCGGCCCGAGGCCGACACGCCCGTGGACCCGGAGGTGCTGAGCCTGACTGCGGAGCTGCGCGCCGCCACGGACCGCTACCTGGACACGGCCGCGACCAGCCTGCTGGTGGACCTGGACAGCCGCTGGTCCCGCATGGAGGACACGCCGCTGATGCAGCTGCTCCACCAGGTCCAGCGGCAGGCCACCGGCGCCCAGCTGTCCGCCGCCGCCAGCCCCGGCGCCAAGCTCTTCATCCCCAAGGGGCCCACCAGCGTGCGGCAGTTCTACGCCCTCTCGCCCTATGAAAACCAGGTGGCGCGCATCCGCATCACCGGCGCCCAGCTCCGGGCCTACCTCGAACATGCGGCGCGGCACTACACCTACAGCTGGGAGCCGGAGCTCTACGACCCCGAGGTGCCCCTCCATGATTTCGATACCGTGGATGGGGTGGCCTACGCCTTGAACCTGGGCAAGCCCGTGGGCAGCCGCGTGGCGGGCCTCCAGTACCAGGGCCAGCCCGTCAAAGCGGAGCAGACCTTCACCCTCGCCCTGTCCACCTACCGGCTGCGGGGCGGCGGGGGCTTCATGGAAGCCATCGGCTTCAAGGGGGAGCCGGAACTCGTGACCGAGGCCTCCCAGCGCAACCTGCTGCTGGCCCATGTCCTGGCCCGCCCCAGCCTGAATCCGGCGGTGCCGGGCTTGTGGCGGACCATTCCCTTCCTGGACCGGGAGCGCGTGCTGAACCAGGCCCGGTAAGCACCCGGGCGGAGCGCGCCCCCGGCTACTTGACGTGCACCAGCATCAGGCCACCCCTGGGGTTGGCAAACACGGCATCGGAATCCAGCAGGCCCACCAGGATGTGGCTGTCATCCAGGCCCGTGGGGAGGAACTCCACGCTGGTCCGGGCGAGATCCAGCCGGGCGAGGACCAGCCCCTGGAAGGTGCCCCGCTGGGCGGCCGGCACCTGGGGCGCCCTCAAGGCGGCGAACACCACCCCTTTGCCCACCCACACGACGAGGGGGTCGCGGTCCGTGGTGTTGCCTTCCAGGGCCGGGGCGGGCGTGCCATTGAAGCGGAGGCGTGTCTCGCCGATCTTCTGACCGGTATTGGCATCCAGAATGCTGAGATCGAGGGCGTTCCCGTTCGCCATCAGCACGTTGCCGCTGTCATCGAGGATGATGGGACGCCGGTTCTGGGGCGCGGCCCCCTCGCGTTTGGCGGGTTTGGCGCCGAAGGACCACAGCATCTCCGCGCTGCGGAAATCCCGCTTCTCGAGGTAGGGCTCCGGCGTGCGGTAGGAGAGGACAATGCCCTTGGCGTCCCAGCAGAGGTCGCCGACCTCCGCGGGAAGCCTCACGCTGCCCATGGTGCGCCCGGTCCGGTCCACGTAGGTCAGGGTGGTTCCGTGGGCAACCCAGGCATTGCCCCGGGGGTCGATGGCCCAGCGCTCGGGCTGGCCATCCAGGCGCCCGGTGGGGATGGTGCCCAGCAAGCCCCCGTCCCGGATCCAGGTGTACAGGTTTTTGGCGGCAGGGTCGTGGAAGGTGAAGGAGTCGTCCCGGTCCTGCTTGGCCCAGCTGGAGGCGTTGACAGCAGCATCCCAGGACTGGGCCGAGCCGGTCATGGCGGCAAAGCAGATGGCTGCGCCCAGGAGGGATGCGCGGATGGGAATGGACCTCACGGGTGCCTCAAAAAAGGGGAGAACTGCCTGGGTGGGTTGGGACTCACCTTAGGAATTTATGAGGCCTTCCGCAAGGCATTCTTTTTAGATGTCACGAAAGAATTCCCGGATCCGGGCTTCGAGCGCCAGGGGGCTGAGGCCTTCTTCTTCCATGAGGCGCTTCGGATCACCGTGATGTACCAGATGGTCGGGAACGGCACAGCGG
>JAMPXL010000237.1 GCA_023701165.1 Geothrix sp.
GACCTGCAGGCGGTAGAGCCCCACGTTGCGGTGCCCCGTCTGCTTGTTGCGGGTGTGGCTCATGCCGAGCGTGATGAAGGGGCCGCCGTCCTCGGGCCAGGTGGTCAGCACGGGCAGGTCGGAGAGCCTCACCTGGTCGCCCTTGAGCACGATCTCCTGGCAGAGGCCCTTGCGGACAGTCTTGGGCATCCAGTTGCCCACCTCGGCCAGCACGGGCAGCTTGGCCAGCTTCTCGAAGAAGCCCGTGCCGGGCTTGGGCATGGCCTCCTGCACCAGCTTCTCGATGCGGTCGGCGATGGCGTCCAGGCCGCGGGGTTCCCGGTCCACGCCCAGGGCCATCTCCATGCGCTTGAGGCTGCCGAAGGCGTTCATGGCCACGGGCATGGCCTTCCCGGCGGGGGTTTCGAACAGCAGGGCCTTCCCGCCCCCGGGCCGCTTGGAGACCCGGTCGGCGATGGCGCCCATCTCAAGGAAGGGATCCACTTCCGCCGGAACCCGGCTCAGTTCGCCCGCAGCCTCGAGCTGTTTCAGGAAGGTCTGGAAGTCACGGCCCATGGGTATCTCCGGACCCCGATCATCCCATCCCCGGGGGAATCCCTGGAACCCAATGCTCCCGGGTCCAGGAATTTCCCTTGAGACGACAGGGCTTTCCCCGCATACTGATGGGCCTTGCCCTGGCCGTGGGCTCCCAAGCGCGTCCGATGGATCGCCGCCCACACGCCCCAATCAAAGAGGTATCCATGTTCGCAATCATCAAGACCGGCGGGAAGCAGTACCGCGTCGCCGAGGGCGATGTCCTCCGCGTGGAAACGCTGGAGAAGGACCCCAAGCAGGCCGTCACCTTCGATCAGGTGCTGCTCATCGACAACAACGGGGATCTGAAGGTGGGCCAGCCCACCGTGCAGGGCGCCACCGTCGAGGCCGAGGTCATCACCCATGACCGCGCCAAGAAGGTCATCATCTTCAAGAAGAAGCGCACCACCACCTACCAGCGCACCCAGGGCCACCGCCAGAACTACACGGAAGTGCGGATCAAGGCGATCAAGGCCTAGTCATGCGTTTCTCGCCTGCGGCGAAAAACGTAAGTGAAACGCGAAAAATCTGAAGAGGTATTTCCATGGCTCATAAAAAAGGCGTCGGTTCCAGCCGCAACGGTCGCGATTCCCATTCCCAGCGCCTCGGCGTGAAGGAATTCGGCGGGGAAGTGGTTCCCGGCGGGTCCATCCTCGTCCGCCAGCGCGGCACCAAGTTCAAGGCCGGCATCAACGTCGGCATGGGCAAGGACCACACCCTGTTCGCCCTCATCGACGGCAAGGTCCGCTTCCAGGACAAGGGCCAGTCCGGCCGCTTCATCCACATTGACCCCATCGAAGGGTAGCCTTCGTCAGCCTTCCACCACGGAGGCACGGAGTGCGCAGAGGACAGAAACACGGAGAAAGCACAGAGGAGAGACCCTCCGTGTTTTTCTCCGTGTTTTCCTCAGTGACCTCCGTGTCTCCGTGGTGAATTCATTCCCCTGATCGGACCCCCATGTTCCTTGACCATGTCCAGCTCCGCGTCGCTGCCGGCCACGGCGGCGCCGGCGCCATGAGCTTCCGCCGCGAGAAGTTCGCCCCCGAGGGCGGCCCCGATGGTGGCGACGGGGGCAAGGGCGGCTCCGTGTTCCTCCGGGCCAACAAGGCCCTCAACACCCTCAACCCCTACCGCAACAAGCGCGATTTCTCCGCTGAACGCGGGCGCCAGGGCGAAGGCTGCATGCGCCACGGCAAGGACGGCCTGGACGTGGTGCTGGAAGTGCCCCTGGGCACCGTGGTGAAGGACAGCGAGACCGGCGAAGTGCTGGCGGAGCTGCTGTCCCCTGGCGAGGATGTCTGCGTGGCCCGCGGCGGCCGCGGCGGCCTGGGCAACACGAACTTCAAGAGCTCCACCAACCGCACCCCGCGCCACCACCAGCCCGGCGAGGATGGCGAGGAACGCAGCCTCGACCTCGAGCTGAAGCTCATCGCGGATGTGGGCCTGGTGGGCTTCCCCAATGCCGGAAAGAGCACCCTGGTGAGCTGCCTCAGCGCCGCCCGGCCCAAGATCGCCGACTACCCCTTCACCACCCTGGAGCCCCAGCTCGGCGTGGTGAGCCTCGACCGCTTCGGCGGCGACATGCTCGACAGCTGGGTCATCGCCGACATCCCGGGCCTCATCGAAGGCGCCGCCGGGGGCGCGGGCCTGGGCATCCAGTTCCTCCGTCACGTGGAGCGCACCCGCGTCCTCCTCCACCTGGTGGACCTGTCAGACCCCATCACCGAGCCCGCCGAAGCCGTCCGCATCATCGAGGGCGAGGTGCTGGCCTTCAGCCCCGTGCTGGCCGCCAAGCCCCGCTGGCTCGTGGCCACCAAGCTCGACGCCCTGCAGGACGAGAACCGCCGGACCGCCTTTGAAGCCCTCTGCGCCGACCGTGGCCAGAAACCCGTCTTCATTTCCGGCGTCACCGGCGAGGGACTGCGCGACCTGGCCTTCGCCGTGAACGCGATGCTCAAGGGCGGCGCCGGTTTCGCCATTGAGGAGAGCGAGGACTGGGACACCCCATACCCGCACCGCGACGGAACCCCTGGAGAGCTCCGGTGACACGCATCGGGCTGCTCGGAGGCGCGTTCAACCCTCCGCACAACGGCCACCTCAAGCTGGCGCGCCTTGCCCTGGAACACCTGGGCCTCGACGAGCTCCGCTTCGTGCCCACGGCCGTCAGCCCCCACAAGCCCGACCCTGGCGGCCCCAGCGCCGAAGCCCGCCTGCACCTGCTGGCCGGGGCCCTGCAGGCCTTCGATCCCCGCTGCCGGGTGGAGCGCCTCGAAGTGGACCGCGGCGGCGCCAGCTACACCGTGGACACCCTGGAAACCCTCACCGCCCGCGAACCCGGGGCGGCCTGGATCCTCGTCATGGGCAGCGACCAGCTGCCGGGCCTTCCCCGCTGGCGGCGCCCGGAGCGGGTCTTCCAGCTGGCCTCTGCCGCCGTGGCCCTGCGGCCTGGCGCCGCGGCGGACCTCCCCGCCGTTTCCGGCCTGCGCCCTGCCGCCGCCTGGTCCGGCGGCCCCGGCGAATTCGTCTGGCTCCCCTCCACGGAACTGGATCTGGCTTCCACGGAGCTCCGCCTCCGCCTGGCGGCGGATCCTGCCCATGATCCCGAAGGCATCCCCGACCAAGTTCTGGCTGCCATCCGCTCTGAAAACCTGTATCGTTAGCCTGCTCTGGAGCACGCATGACCCTTGATTCCCGGCTCGCGACTGTCGTCGAGGCCGCCCGGTCCAAGAAAGCCTTCCGCATCCGGCTCGTGGACGTGAAGGACATCGCCAGCTTCACCGACGTATTCGCCTTCATGAGCGGCGGCAGTGATCGCCAGAACCGCGCCATCGCCGAAGCCATCGAGGACGCCCTGAAGCTCGCCGGCGAGCGCCCCATCTCCAGCGAAGGTGAGGCCAACGCCAACTGGGTTCTGCTCGACTACGGCAACCTGGTCGTCCACGTCATGGACGAGGACACCCGGCGCCACTACAACCTCGAAGGGCTCTGGAGCGCCGGCCGCGAGCTGGAACTTCCGGCTGA
>JAMPXL010000238.1 GCA_023701165.1 Geothrix sp.
CTGGAGATGGCCATGGGGCGCTCGGGCCGGATGCGGGTCTTCAGGGCCACGTCGGAGATGACGGGCAGCAGGGCGTAGACCGCGTGGCCCGTGCCCACGCAGACCGTGAGGAAGAAGGTGGACAGCGGCGCCAGGATCGTCACGTACTTGGGGTGGGCGCGGAGCAGGCGCTCCGTCAGCTGCACGAGGTAGTCGAGGCCACCGGCCACCTGGAGGGTGGCGGAGGCCGTCACCACCGCGAGGATGATGAGCATCACGTCGATGGGGGGGGTGCCAGGCGCCACGCGGAACAGCAGCACCAGCACGGCCACGCCCAGGCCGCCGATGAGGCCCAGGGCCACGCCCCCCTTCCGGATGCCCAGAAGGATGGCGGCGAGCACGAGCACGAACTGGATCCAGAACATCAGGGCTGGGGACATGGCCGCATTCTCCTGTTCTCAAAGGTTCGTGGTCTGACCACCGAACCGTGGACGAGGGAGAGCCTAGCAGCTGAGTGGCCCCTGGCTGGTCAAAGATGATGACAAGGTGTGCAATAAATCACAGGCGCCTCCCCGGCCCTCTTCCCGAAGGCAAGCGATGCCAAGGGTTTCCTGGCGGCGGCCACCGGGTGCTGACGTTAGGATGGCGGGGCCGGACGTCCTCACCATGAGCCTTCTCCCGTTCCACCTCGTCACCCTGAGCCATCCCGAATGGGAGGCGGCCCTGGCCTGCGCCAAGCGGCTGGCCGGGGATGCGCTGCCGGAACTGCGCCTGGACCTCTTCCCCGAGGCCGATCCCGAGGCCCTGGTGGACGCCCTCAAGCGCCGCTGTCTGGTGAGCTGCCGCCGGGCCTCCGAAGGGGGCCGCTGGCCCGATGGCGACGAGGCGGGCCGCCTGGCGCACCTCCTCCGGGCCGTGAAGGGGCGCCCCGCCTGGATGGATCTGGAATGGGACCTGCCGGTGCCGCCGGAGCTCCAGGCTGCCCGGACGCACGTGCGCCTGCTGCGCTCGGTGCATGTGGCGCCCGGGGTGTTCGATCTGGATCAGCGGTTGCAGCGCCTGCCGGATGGCGAGGCCTTCAAGTGGGTGGGCTGGGCCGGGCGCCTGGGCGACAACGGCCGCCTGCGGCCCGCCCTGGCCTGGGCCCGCGACCACGGAATCGCCCTCTCCGCCTTCCTCATGGGGCCGAAGGGCATCCCCAGCCGGGCCCTGCAGGCGGCCTGGGGCGGCGCCTTCACCTACGCCGCTCCGGACGATGGCCCCGCCGCGGCCCCGGGGCAGCTCCCCCTGTCCACGCTGCGGGCCTGGCGTTCCGCGCGGCTGCACCCGGGCCACGGCCTTTGCGGCGTCATCGGGGATCCGGTGCTGCACTCCCGGGGCCCGGCCTTCCACAACGCGCGGTTCCAGCACGCCTTCAAGGATCTGCTCTATGTGCCCCTGGTGTGCGGCGAGGCGGAGGAGGCGGTGGAGGCCCTGGACACCCTCGGCCTCCTGGGCCTGAGCATCACGGCGCCGCTCAAGCTGGCGCTGCCGGAGGCCCTGGGCCTGGAGGGCCCCCTGAACACCCTGTGGCGCCGGGCGCCGGGGGAGGCCTGGCAGGGGGCCAATACGGATGCGGAAGCCTTTGGACAGGCGCTGTCGCATCTGGATCCGGGGCCGGTGCTGCTGCTCGGTGGCGGAGGGGTGGCCCGCACGAGCCTGGCGGTGCTGGAGGCCGCGGGCCGGACCGTGCTCCAGGGGTCCCGGCAGGCGCCCGCGGATCCCGCCACCGTGGCCGCCTTCGCGCCCGTGGGCGTGGTGCAGGCGACCAGCCTGGGGATGGCGTCCGAGGACCCGGCGCCCTTCCCGGAGCTGCTGACGGCGGCCCTTCCCAGCGCCCGCTGGGCCGTGGAGTGGATTTACAAGGAGGACACCGCCTTCACCCTCTGGGCCCGGGAGGCGGCCCTGAAGCTGATCGGAGGCATCAGCCTCTTCGAAGCCCAGGCCGAAGGCCAGAGCCGGCGGTTCATCGAAGGGTGCGGCGGGGCCATCGATAGCTGACAGCTGATCGCCGACAGCTGATAGCTTCTTCCCATGGACCTCCTGCTCGTCGAGGACAAGGACAGCTTCCGGCGCCTGTTGATGCAGGCTCTGGAGGGCTCGGCCTGGTCGGTGCGGGCGGTGGCGGATCCGCAGGAGGCCCTCCGCGCTCTGGAGGCGGCGCCGGCCCATGTCCTGGTGACGGACCTGCGCCTGCCGGGTATGAGCGGCCTGGAGCTGATCCGGCGGGCCCGGCGGCTGCATCCCACCCTGCGCGTGGTGCTCATGTCCGCCTTCGGCGAGCCCAGGGACATCGTGGAGGCCATGCGGCTGGGCGCCGATGACTTCCTCCCCAAGCCCTTCGACCTGGACGCCTTCCTGGCCCTGCTGGACCGCCTCTGGGCCCTGGCCGGGGCGCCGCCGCCGGATCCGGCCGAACCCTGGATCGCCCACAGCGCCCCCATGCGGGCCCTGGACGAAGCCCTGGGCCGGGCCGCGGGGACGGACCTGCCGGTGCTCTTCCGCGGGGAGCGGGGGGCTGGCAAGGGGCGCTGCGCCCGGCGGCTCCACACCCTCCGGCATCCCGGCGCGCCGTACCTGTCCGTGGCCGCGGCCACCCTGGGGGCCGAGGGGCCTGATCCCGCCACCCTCCGGCTGGTCCAGGGGGGAAGCCTCTACCTGGCGGGGTTGGAGCATCTGGCGCCGGAGGCTGCCGCGCCTTTGGCCCGGGCCATGGATGCGGCCGGACCGGAGGTCCACTGGATGGCCGGCCTGGAGGCCGGAGCGGTGCTGGCGCCGGGCCTGGCCCAGCGCCTGGGCGCCCTGGAACTGAACGTGCCGCCCCTGCGGGAGCGCCGGGAGGACCTGCTGGCGCTGGCCAGGGCCCTGCTGGAGGTGGATGTCCGGCGCGTGGGGCGGACGACGCCATGGCTGGAGCGCGCCGCGGAACGCCAGCTGCTGGAGCAGCCCTGGCCCGGGAACGTGCGTGACCTCCAGGCTTTGCTGGCCCGCAGCCTGGCGCATGGGGAGGGGGCCGTCATCCGCGCCTTCCCCGATCTCGGGGTGGGCGGCCTGGAGCCCATGAGCCTCCCCTGGCCCGCGCCAGGCTCCCTGGAGGCCATGATGCGGATGGCCGCCCGGGCGGCGGAGGGCCAGCTTCTGCAGCGGGCCCTGTCCCTGGCGGGCGGCGACCTCCCCCGCGCCGCGGAAGGCCTCGGGCTTTCGGTGCGCAGCCTGGGTCAGCGCTTGCGGGACCAGGGCATCCCTCTGGAAGATGATGGAGGGAGCCCCCTCCCCCGGAAGACGCCATGACCCAGGACCCCAGCCAGGCCCCTCCCGTACTTGCCCCCCCGGTGCGCTCCGCCGATGGCATCCGCCCGGCGGCGCGGGCAGGGCTGGCGGCGCTCCAGGCCGTGGTGGTGGGGAAGGATGCCCAGGTGCGGCGGGCCTTCGCGGCCCTCCTGGCGGGGGGGCACGTGCTGCTGGAGGACCTCCCGGGAGTCGGCAAGACCACGCTGGCCAAGGGGCTGTCCCGCATCCTCGGCGGCACCTTCCAGCGGGTGCAGGGGACCAATGATCTGCTGCCTTCGGACCTGC
>JAMPXL010000239.1 GCA_023701165.1 Geothrix sp.
ATGGGTGAGGGAAACCATGGGGGGCTCCTGGGGTTTGGGGGTGGGGGAGTGGGTAGGGTGGACCGGGGCCCGGGCCCCGTCAAGCGGGAGGCCGCCGCGGTTTCCTCGGCCCCGGGGCGGAGTGGGCGCCCGTGGCCACATCCACCGCGTCGATCCACCCGGCCCGGGCTCCGGGGAAGGCATCGGCGTAGGGCACGTAGGGCTTCAGGTCCAGCACCGGCGTGCCGTCCAGCAGGTCCACGCCCCGCAGGCGGAGCGTGCGGCCCTCGATGGCCACCAGCTCCACACAGGAGAGGCCGATGGCGCTGGGCCGGTGGGGTGAGCGCGTCGCCAGCACGCCCCGCTTGGCCCTCGGGCCCCGGGGCGGCTGCACCAGGGGCGCCCAGCCTTCACTCAGATGGAACGCGAAGATGAGCCAGATGCGCTCGAAGCCCGCCAGATCCCTCAGCGCCGTTTCCGGCAGCCAGGCCTCCAGTTCCAGCGTGGCCTCCGCCGGGGCGCCCGTCTCCGTGCCCGCCACCACCGTGGGCTGGTGCGGCGCATCGATGCGCTTCGCATAGGGCGATCGCACGAAGCCGATGGGGCGGTAGGTGAAGGCGGAGGCGTCCATCCCTGAAGGGTAGCCTCACCTGGCGGCGGGCCTCAGGGGAGGCTGTACGACATCAGGATGGTGTCCTTGATGGACCAGACAGAGCCGTTCAGGTAGAGGATGTTGGCCCCGCCATCGGTCTTGCAGTAGTTGGCCAGGATGGCTCCGGAGGCGGGATCGGCCTTCTGGAAATCCGGGTTGTTGAAGACCCACAGGGAGCCGCCGCCGTAGTCCAGGCGGGTGGCCTGGCCGGTGGTCGTGAGCAGGGCGGGCGACAGGGGGACCTGGGTGCTGGCCGCCGGGTTGAACTTGACGATCAGGTGCTCGGCCGGTGGCGCGGGCGGCGTGTAGTAGGTCCGGTCCAGGGCCACGTAGAGGTCCGTCCCGTCGCTGGCCAGGCCCTGCAGGATGGTCACTTCACCCGCGACTCCCGTGGAGACCGGCAGCGGGGTCTCAGCGAGGCCGGTGGCCAGGTTGACCCGGAAGACTCCCTGCGGAAAGGAACCGCCTGGGCCGATGTAGGTGCCGGACGCCCAGAGCGCGCCACTGTGCCAGGTGATGTCCGCGATGAACTGGATGCCGTTCACCGGGCTGCCTGGCGACATCGCCACCAGGGGAATGTTCGTGGTGCTGAGAATCTGGCCGTTCGCAGGGTCGATCTTGAACAGCGTCCCGTAAGTGGAGGTGAAATCCGCCTGGGTCCACATGTAGACAGAGGTCCCATCCGTGGCCAGGGCCTTGAATCCCGTGGCGCCGACCACGGCCCCGAGGTTGAACTGCTTGGCCAGGGTGATGGTGTTGCAGTCGCTGGTGATGAAGCTCCAGGTGAAGGAGCTGGCGAGGCTGTTGCCAGCCAGGTCCCTGATGCCGGTGGACAGCGTGGCCGTATAGGTCAGCTTGTTGCCCAGCTTGGCGGCAGGCGTGAAGGTGGCCGAAGTGCCGAGGAAGGACACGGTCCCGGGAGTGGCCGTTGTCCCCTGGACCACCGTGAAGGCCGAGGCGGGGGTCGCGGGATCCACCGCCTCGCTGAAGGTGGCGGTGACGGTGGTGTTGACCGGCACGGCGATGGCGTTGTTGGACGGGTTGGTGGCCACGACCACCGGTTTGGTGGTGTCGCCGGGCGTGGTGCCCGTGCCCCCGGAGGAGGATCCTCCCCCGCCGCCGCCACAGGAGGGCATCAATAGCCCTGCAATCAAGAAAAGGAGGGGCGTCCATCGGTTGGTCACGGTCCACCTGTTTTTAATGATGCTTGGGTTGATTATATACCACCTGGAGCGGTCTGGTTTCTTAAAAAGAGTCCGCCAGCGGGTGGGCGATGGGACGGACCGGCAGCCGGGGAGCCCCCCCGCACGCGGCTCGGGGCTACCATTCGTGCATGAGCCACGACGATCCTCCCCGCCAGCGCCGGGTCCGCTACAAGGGCACGCACCCGCGGCGGTTCGAAGAGAAGTACAAGGAGCTGTCGCCGGAGCAGCATGCGGCGGAACAAGAGAAGGTGAGGGCCAGGGGGCACACACCCGCCGGGACCCACCGCTCGATCATGGTGGACGAGATTCTCGCGGTCCTCGCGCCCAGGCCCGGCGAGGTGGCGCTGGATGCCACCCTGGGCTACGGCGGCCACGCGCGGGAGCTCCTGCCCCGCCTGCTCCCAGGCGGACGGCTCTTCGGCGTGGACGTGGATCCCCTGGAGTTGCCGCGCACGGAGGCGAGGCTGCGCGGCCTGGGCTTCGGCGAGGACGTGTTCGTGGCGCGCCGCATGAACTTCGCCGGGTTGCCGCGCCTGAAGGCGGAGGCCGGCGGCTTCGACGCGGTGCTGGCGGATCTGGGCGTGTCCTCCATGCAAATCGACAATCCGGCCCGGGGCTTCACCTGGAAGGCCGAGGGTCCGCTGGACCTGCGCCTCAACCCCCAGCGCGGACGCTCCGCCGCAGAGCTGCTGGCCACCCTGGACGAGCTGGCCCTGGCGGAGCTGCTCGTGGAGAATTCGGACGAGCCCCATGCGGAGGTCATCGCGAGACACGTTCACGGCCAGGAGATTCGCACCACCCGCGATCTCGCGGAGCGCATACGCTCGGCGCTGCACGCCGAGCGGCTGGATGACGACGACGTCAAGCGGGCCATGCAGCGGACCTTCCAGGCCCTGCGCATCGCCGTCAACGACGAGTTCACCGTGCTGGACCAGTTCCTGGCCCTGCTGCCCGGTTGCCTGAACCCGCGGGGCCGCGTGGCCATCCTCACCTTCCATTCCGGCGAGGACCGCCGGGTGAAGAAGGCCTTTCAGCAGGGCCTGCGCGATGGGACCTACGCCGACGTGGCCCCGGAGCCTCTCCGCGCCTCCCCGGAGGAGCGCCGCGCCAACCCCCGCTCCACCAGCGCCAAGCTGAGGTGGGCCATGAAGGGCGCCTGATCCTCAGCGTTCCGATCCCGCCAGCCGTCCCAGTTCCAGGGCGAAGCGCACTTGCTGCATGAGCCCCTCCAGGTTCCAGGCGGGATCATAGCGGTCCGTGGGCCGGTGGTAGTGGTTCAGGAAATCCGAGGCCTTCCGCTGGGCGGCCGCCTTGTCCCCCAGATAGTCCCAGCCCCCGTCCAGGGAGAATCCCGGCGACAGGGCGGGCACGCCCGCCTTCATGAAAGGGAAGTGGTCCGAGCGGAAGCAGAGGCCCGCCGGATCGGCCTTCTCCGGCGTGATCACCAGACCCACCACGACGGCGGCCTGGGCGCAGAGGGCCCGGAGCCCCGGTTCCTTCGATCCCAGCAGGCCGATGTCCCGGGTAGGTCCCACCACGTTGAGGCTCTCGAGGTTGATCACGAGCCGCGTCCTCGCCAGCGGCCACAGGGGCGAGGCCACGTAGGCCGACGAGCCCAGCAGGCCCTGTTCCTCTCCGCAGGGGAAGAAGAACATCACGCTGCGTTTCAGGGGTCGATGGACCAGGGCCTGCGCCAGGGCCAGAACCGCCGCACAGCCCGAGGCGTTGTCCACGGCTCCGGGGTAGATGGCGCAGATC
>JAMPXL010000240.1 GCA_023701165.1 Geothrix sp.
CGACAAGCCCGTCTACGCCCGCATCGCCCGCATGGGCGCCCTGCTGGCCCCCTGGCCCGTGGCCGTGGGCTCCGGCCTGCTCATCCTCGACCTGGGCAACTGGTACCGCTTCTACAAGCTGTTCACGCACTTCCGCTGGGAAAGCCCCATGTCCATCGGGTCGTACCTCCTGAGCGTGTTCACGGCCATCACCTTCGCCTACCTCTTCTCCTGGCTCACGGCGGAGGAGCGGGCCTGGCTCTTCGGCAAGGTTCCCGCGTCCTGGAAGCTGGTCCACCGCCTGAACGTGGACATCTCCTCCTGGCGCGAGAAGATCGCCATGGTGGGCTTCCCCTTCTCCATCGGCGTGGGCATCTACACCGGCGTGCTGCTGGGCGCCGTGTCCGCCCGCCCCTTCTGGAACACCAACCTGGTGGCCCAGATGTTCCTGTTCTCCGCTCTCTCCAGCGGCGCCGCGGCCCTGCTGCTGGCCATGGTCCTGAACCGGAAGAGCCCCATCGAGAAGCACGAGACCAAGTTCCTCGTCACCCTGGACGTGGTGTTCATCTCGCTTGAGCTGTTCATCATCCTGCCCTACCTCATCCACGGGCAGCTCTCGTCCCTGGCGGTGAAGCAGGCCCTGAGCCTGATCCTCGGCGGCCCCTACACCTTCATCTTCTGGGGCCCCTTCCTGGTGCTGGGCCTCCTGGTTCCCCTCGCCATCGAGGTCTACGAGCTGGCCCCCAGCATCTTCAAGGGCCGGGAGTTCCACGGCAGCCGCAACCTGGCCCTCACCGCCGCCGGCCTCGTCCTGATGGGCGGCTTCCTGCTCCGCTACATCTTCGTCTACGCTGGCCAGGTGAGCAGCTTCCACAAGATGGGCATGCTCCACTGATCCTGATGATTCAGGAAAAGATCAACTGATCACCACCAAGGCACCAAGGCACCAAGAACTGCAATTGCCTTTTCTTGGTGTCTTGGTGTCTTGGTGGTAAATCTTTCTGCCCGCTGATTCTGCGTGCTTCAGGAGGAACCTCAACATGTCGCTCGCACTCCTGGCGGACCTCGCCCAGATCCTTGCCGAAGCCTTCCTGGAGCCCGACGCCGACCTCAAAGAGGGGCTGGGACAGCTGCTGGACAGCGGCCCCAGCCCCGCCCTCGCGGCCCCCCTGGCGCGGATGCAGGCCCAGGCGCTGGCGCCCGAGGACCAGCCCGTGGAATACGCCCGGCTCTTCCTCCACGCCAAGGACACCGACATCGTCCATCTGTTCGAATCCGTCCAGGCCCGGGGGCACCACATGGCCCCCGAGATCCTCGATCCCCTCAAGGCCATCTACGACGGGGCCGACCTCGGCCTCCAGGAGGACCTGGGCATCCCGCCCGATCACCTGGGCCTGGAGTTCGCCTGCCTGAGCTACCTCCTGGGGCAGGCCATCGAAGGCGACCCGGCCGAGCGCCCCCAGTTCGTGGACCTGGCCCAGCGGCTGCTCCGGGAGCACCTGCGGCCCTTTGTGGCCGCGGTGGCCGGCCAGCTGCCCCAGGTACAGGCCCACCCGTACTACCTGGCCGCCTCGGAGCTGGCCTCGGCCCTGCTGCCGGAAACCGAGAAGGCGCTGGCGGAATTCTAGGCAACCCCCTGCTGGACAAAGGCTTGCTCCGCGCCCAGCATGGAGCCATGAGCGTCCCCACGACCATCCTCCTGGTGGATGACGAGCCGGGCATCCGGCGGTCCCTGGGCGAAGCCCTCAAGGACGAGGGCTACCACGTCGTGAAGGCCGAACGGGGCGAGCAGGCCATCGACCTGCTCCACAACCCCGACGGCGAAGGCATCCAGCTCGTGCTGCTCGATGTGTGGCTGCCCGGCATGGACGGCCTCGAAACCCTGAAGCAGGCCCGCCAGATCCGTCCGGACCTGCCCGTGGTGATGATCTCGGGCCACGCCAGCATCGACACGGCCCTCCAGGCCACCAAGCTGGGCGCCTTCGACTTCCTCGAGAAGCCCATCGACCTGGACCGCCTGCTCCTGGTGACGGGCAACGCCCTGCGCCAGTCCCGGCTGGAGCGCGAGAACCAGCGCCTCCATGCGGAGGTCGAAGGCGGCCGCTTCTTCCTGGCGGACAGCCCGGCCATGCGGCGGCTCATGGCCGACGTGGCCCTCGTGGCGCCCACGGAGGGCCGCGTGCTGCTCACGGGCGAGAACGGCAGCGGCAAGGAGGAGGTGGCGCGCTTCATCCACCTGCAGAGCCCCCGCAAGGATGCGCCCTTCGTGGAAGTGAACTGCGCGGCCATCCCCGAGGAGCTCATCGAAAGCGAGCTGTTCGGCCACCAGAAGGGCGCCTTCACCGGCGCCGTGCGCGACCAGAAGGGCAAGTTCCGCGAGGCGGATGGCGGCACCCTCTTCCTGGACGAGGTGGGGGACATGTCGCTCAAGACCCAGGCCAAGGTGCTGCGCGCCCTCCAGGAGGGCCGCGTGGAGCCCGTGGGCGGGGGCGGCGCCGTGGGCGTGGACGTCCGCGTCATCGCCGCCACCAACAAGGATCTGCCCGGCGAGATCACCCGGGGCCGCTTCCGTGAGGACCTCTACTTCCGCCTCGCCGTGGTGCCCCTCCGCATCCCGCCCCTGCGCGAGCGGCCCGAGGACATCCTGCCCCTGGCCGAGGCCTTCATCAGCCGCATCGGCCGCCAGTACGGGCGCCCGCCCAAGCGCCTGGGGCCGGAAGCCAAGGACACCCTGCTGCGCCACGACTGGCCCGGCAACGTGCGCGAACTGAAGAACCTCATGGAGCGCGCCGTCATCCTGGGCCGCGGCGCCGAGATCGGCCCCCGCGACCTGGGCGCCCTGGCCGCCCGCCACCTCGCCGAGCAGGATCCCTTCTCCTTCCCCGAGTTCCCCAGCCTCAAGGAGGCCAAGGACTGGTTCGAGGCCCAGTACCTCCAGCGGGAGATGCGCCTGCAGAACGGCAACATGACCCGCGTGGCCGAGCGCGTGGGCATGGACCGCTCCAACCTCTACAAGCGCCTCAAGGCCCTGGGCATCGAGCCCAGGGAGAGCTAGGCCGGTGCGCCGTGAGTGACAGGAAGTGGTTCAAGATCGGAGAAGCCGCCGCCCTCATCGACGTGGGCCCCAAGGATCTTCGCTACTGGGAAGACGTCATCCCCGACATCAAGCCCCGGCGCAGCAAGGGCAACCTCCGCTACTACCACGTGGACGAACTGCCGCGCCTCCGGCGCATCAAGGCATGGCTGGCCGAAGGGCTCACCGTGGCCGACTGCGCCGAGCTGCTGGCCCATGGCCACCTCGTCCAGCGCCTGGATCTGGGCCTCGAAGCCGATGAGCTGCCCGCCGCACCTGCCGCGAAGCCCAAACCCACGATTCCCCGCCTTCTCCGCACCAGTTCGGACCTGCAGCCCATCCTCAAAGCCGTGAAAGCCCTCCACCAGCGCCTGTCCCTTCCAGTCAAACCTTGACCTGAAGCCCCGCTCGGTCTAGAGTCAAAGGTTCACGGCGCGTGGCGCAGCCTGGTAGCGCACTACCTTGGGGTGGTAGGGGTCGGAGGTTCGAATCCTCTCGCGCCGACCAAAACAC
>JAMPXL010000001.1 GCA_023701165.1 Geothrix sp.
CCCGTGTTCAATCGGACCGTGGGGCTGAAGGACAGCTGGAGCAAGATCGAAGCCAAGCAGTAGGAGGATTCCGGCGCCTCGGACCTCGCCGCGACCCGGCTTCGGGGCGTTCCCCCGGGCCCCGGCCGCATCGCCCGGTGGTCGGGGACCCAGTGACCCAGGTCGCATCGGCGCCTGAATGGTTCTTTCCCTCCATGTCGGGAACGCCGCGGCTCTGATAGGCTCGATGGGTTGGGCCTCCCCGAGGGTGGCCCTGCCGGGAAGCCGCCCATGGACAAGCTCGCGAGCCTGCTGCACACCTCCCCCGCCGTCGCCTGGATGGCGGTGAAGATCCTGATCGTGTTCGGCGGCGTCATGTCGCTGGCCGCCGTCTGGACCTGGGTGGAGCGACGAGGTTCGGCCATGATCCAGGACCGCATCGGGCCCAACCGGGCCGCCCTCTTCGGCCGCTGGCCGATCCTGGGCCTGGGCCAGATCCTGGCGGACGGCATCAAGTTCTTCTTCAAGGAGGACCTGGTCCCCCACGACGCCAACAAGCGGCTCTTCTGGCTGGCGCCCTTCCTCGCCTTCGTGCCGGCCCTCATGGGTTTCGCCGTGATCCCCTTCGGCCGGAGCTTCGTGAGCGGCGGCCACACCTACCACCTGGCCCTGCTCGATCCCGGCAACGGCATGGGCATGCTGTATCCCCTGGCCATCGGGGGCATGGCGGTCTACGGCGTGCTGCTGGCGGCCTGGTCCAGCAACAACAAGTGGTCGATCCTCGGCGGCATGCGGGCTTCCGCGGCCATGGTGAGCTACGAGATCGGCATGAGCCTGGCCGTGATCACCATCTTCATGACCACGGGCGGCT
This sequence comes from Geothrix sp., assembly GCA_023701165.1. Taxonomy (GTDB): domain Bacteria; phylum Acidobacteriota; class Holophagae; order Holophagales; family Holophagaceae; genus Geothrix. The sequence continues at coordinate 851 of JAMPXL010000001.1, forward strand.
ACGACCCCTCCGAGATCATCACGGCCCAGAGCCACCTTCCCTGGGCCTGGAACATCGTCCGCCAGCCCCTCGGCTTCATCGTCTTCTTCACCTGCATGTTCGCCGAGACCAACCGCCTCCCCTTCGACTTCGCCGAAGGCGAGAGCGAGATCGTGGCGGGCTTCAACACGGAATACGGAAGCATGAAGTTCAGCCTCCTGGCCCTGGCGGAGTACTCGCACCTGATGACGGCCTCGGCCCTCATCGCCACGATGTACTTCGGCGGCTGGCAGGTGCCCTTCGTGCGGGAGCCCGGAGTGCTGCTGTCCGTGGCCGCCTTCCTCGGGAAGATGCTGTTCTTCGCCTGGGTCTTCGTGTGGATCCGCTGGACCCTGCCGCGCTTCCGCTACGACCAGTTGATGCACCTCGGTTGGAAGGTGATGCTGCCGATTTCCATGGCCAACCTGGTCTTCCACGCCTGGCGCATGAGCCAGGGACACTGAGGAGTTCGCGATGGGTGTCCTGGTCAAGAAGGTCGAGCTGAGCTGGCTGGACCGCACCTATGTGTGGCCGGTGATGAAGGGCATGGGGATCACGTTCCAGCACTTCCTCAAGCAGCTCTTCACGCCCACGGCGAAGCGCTACACGATCCAGTATCCGGAGATGAAGAAGGAGATGCCCGCGGGCTACCGGGGCCTCCACGAGCTGAAGCGCTTCGAGGACGGGGCCATCAAGTGCGTGGCCTGCTTCATGTGCCAGGAGGCCTGCCCGGCCCGCTGCATCAGCATCGAAGCCGAGGAGTTCAGCGAGCTGAACCTCACCCAGGGCTTCGAGGAGAAGCGCCCGGCCAAGTTCAAGATCGACATGCTGCGGTGCATCTACTGCGGCATGTGCGAGGAGGCCTGCCCCAAGGACGCCATCTGGCTCCGCAAGGACTATGAAGTGGCCGCCTACGACCGCCTCTCCATGCAGTACGGCAAGTGGGACCTGATGAACACCTACACCGACGCCGACGGCAAGGACCGCATCACCCAGGATCCCACCCCCTCCGTGCCGCGCCGCACGATCGCGTTGTAAGGGAGCGGCCATGTTCATCACCTTTGCCCTCATCACCCTCCTGGGCGCCCTGGGGATGCTGCTGCAGAAGAACGTCGTCGTGGCGGGCCTCTGCATGGTGGCCACCTTCTTCGGCGTGGCCGGTCTCTTCGTGCTGCTGGCCAATCCCGTGGCCGCGGCCCTCCAGATCATCGTCTACAGCGGCGCCATCATGGTGCTGGTGCTCTTCGTGATCATGATGCTGAACAGCCACCAGGAGGAGGAGGCCGCGGCCTCCCGTCCCGTGCAGCGCTGGCTGTCCCTGGCCTTGCTGGCGGCCCTCGCCTTCGGCGCCGTGAAGCTGGTGCTTTCCTCCGGTGGCCTGAAGGCCCTGGCGGAGAAGGGCGCCGCGATGCCCCAGGCCATGACCCTGCAGAAGGCGGGCACGGCCCTCTTCGCTGACCATCTGCTGGGCTTCGAGGTGGCGGGCCTGCTGCTGCTGGCGGCCATGATCGGCGCCGTGGCCCTGACTAAGAGGAACCTGTGATGAGCCAAATCCAGTTGCCTTCGCTTCGGGACTCGGAACGGGCCATCGATCTGACGAGCGTCTCGCGTATCGGCGAAGCCGATACCGAGAGGAGGAACCTGTGATGAGCGGCATGGACGCGATCCTCCACGGCGGCCTCCAGGGGTACCTGGTGGTGGCCCTTCTCCTGTTCGCCCTGGGCCTGGCCACGGTGCTGCTGCGCCGGACCCTCCTCCTCCAGTTCATGGGCGTGGAGCTGATGCTCAACGCCGCCAACGTGGCCCTGCTGGCCTTCGCCCGCTTCCGGGGCGGGGACGCCCAGGCCACGGTGTTCTACCTCTTCATCATCGCCGTGGCCGCCTGCGAGGCGGCCATCGGCCTGGCGCTGGTCATCGGCCTCTTCCGGCATCGGGACACCACCGACTCGGACCGGGCCGCGAGCCTGAAGCAGTGAGGATGCGATGAACAAGTACTACTGGCTCATTCCGATCCTCCCCCTGCTGGGCGCGGCCTTCAACGGCCTGCTGGGCAAGCGCGCGGGCAAGGGCGCCGTCACCTTCGTGGGGCTGGGCGTGGTCCTGGGTTCCCTGCTGCTGGCGGCTTCGGCGTTCCTGGCCATGAAGGCCGCGCCGGACCACCGGCTCATCCTGAACTACGGCGAGTGGATGGCCACGGGCGCTCTCAGCGTGCCCTTCGGCCTGGTCATCGACCCCCTCAGCGGCACCATGATGCTCGTCATCACGGGGATCGGCTTCCTCATCCACCTCTACTCCGTGGGCTACATGCACGCGGATGAAGGCTATGCGCGGTTCTTCAGCTACCTGAACCTCTTCGTCTTCTTCATGCTGACCCTGGTGCTGGGCTCGAGCCTGGCGTTGATGTTCGTGGGCTGGGAGGGCGTGGGGCTCTGCTCCTACCTGCTCATCGGCTACTACTTCGAAACGGACTTCGCGCCCCAGGCCGGCCTCAAGGCCTTCCTCTTCAACCGCGTGGGCGACCTGGGCGTGTCCATCGGCATGCTGGTGCTCTTCGCGGCCTTCGGCACCCTGACGGTCGCCGACATCCTCACCCAGGCCGGGCACCTGGCCCCGGAAGTGGGCTTCGGCGTCCTCACCTTCGCCACGCTGATGCTCTTCGTGGGCGCCACGGGGAAGAGCGCCCAGCTGCCCCTCTACCTCTGGCTGCCGGACGCCATGGCGGGCCCCACGCCCGTCAGCGCCCTCATCCACGCGGCCACCATGGTGACCAGCGGCATCTACATGATCTGCCGCCTGGCGCCGGTGTTCACGCTGGCCCCCATCACCATGGACGTGGTGGCCTGGGTGGGCGGGGCCACGGCCCTCTTCGCCGCCACCATCGGCCTCTTCCAGCGCGACATCAAGAAGGTGCTGGCCTACTCCACCGTCTCCCAGCTGGGCTACATGTTCCTGGGCCTGGGCGCGGCGGGCTTCGCCGCGGGCTTCTTCCACGTCTTCACCCACGCCTGGTTCAAGGCCCTCCTCTTCCTCGGCGCCGGCAGCGTGATCCACGCCATGCACCACGAGCAGGACCTCTTCAAGATGGGCGGCCTCAAGGCCAAGACGAAGGTCACCTTCATCACCATGGTGGCCGGCACCATCGCCATCATGGGCTTCCCCGGCACCTCGGGCTTCTTCAGCAAGGACGAGATCCTCTACCTGGCCTACCTGAAGTCCCCGGCCCTCTGGGTGGTCGGCGTCATCGCCGCCTGCTGCACCAGTTTCTACATGTGGCGCCTCATGGCCCTCACCTTCTGGGGCGAGCCCCGGGACCACCACGCCTACGACCACGCCCACGAAAGCCCCCTGACCATGACGCTGCCGCTCATGGTGCTGGCCCTGGGTTCCCTGCTCTGGGGCTTCTGGGGCGTTCCCGAGGCCTTCGGCGGGCACTTCCAGATCGGCGAGTGGCTGAAGCCGGCCCTCACCTTCGGGCAGCTGCACGGCGCCCACGGCCACCACGAGGGTCCGGCGGTGCTGCTGGCGATCATCTCCACGACCCTGGGCCTGGCCTTCGGCTTCCTGGGCTGGTCGAAGTACAAGAACGGTCCCGCCTGGGAGCTGGCCTTTGCCGCGAAGTTCCCCTTCCTCCACGGCCTGCTGCTGAACAAATACTACGTGGACGAGGGCGTGGAGCTCTACATCCTCCGCCCCATCCGCTGGTTCGGCAACGTCCTGTGGAAGCTCTTCGACGTGATCATCATCGACGGCGTGGGCGTGAACCTGCCGGGCGCGCTGGCCCGGGTCTTCGGGGACTTCACCGCCCTCTTCCAGACGGGCCGGGTGCGCAACTACGCGCTCAGCATGGCGCTGGGGGCCGCGGTCCTCCTCTATGTCTTCCTGAAGTAGGTGGGGCGATGACCTGGCTGAACCTCCATCCCCTCACCTTCCTGGTCTTCGCGCCGGCCCTGCTGGGCCTCCTGCTGATGGCCCTGCCGCACGCCCTTGGCAAGCTGGCCCGCATGCTCGGCTTCCTGGGCGCCCTCGCCATCTTCATCCTCAGCCTGTCCTGGCTGCTGGGGCGCACCCCGAACGCGGGCGGCCTGATCCTGGCGGAGCGGGCTTCCTGGTTCACCCTGGTGGGCCTGCCGGTGGACTACGCCCTGGCCGTGGACGGCCTGAACCTGTGGCTGGTGATCCTCACCACCTTCCTGGTGCCCCTCACCATGCTGGGCACCTGGAACAGCCTCAAGGACCGCATCGGCACCTTCGTGGCCATGTTCCTCCTGCTGGAGACGGGCATGCTGGGCGCCTTGGTGGCCCAGGACCTCTTCGTGTTCTACCTGTTCTGGGAGGCCATGCTCATCCCGATGTACTTCATGATCGGGGTCTGGGGCGGCGACGAGCGCCGCTACGCGGCCAACAAGTTCTTCCTCTACACCCTGAGCGGCTCGCTGCTCTGGCTGGTGGCGCTGCTCTACCTGGCCAACAAGGCCGGGGGCTTCAACCCGGCCCTCATGGCCCAGGCCGCCTCGGCGCTGCCCTTCGGCGTCCAGGGCTGGCTGTTCATCGCCTTCGCCGTGGCCTTCGCCATCAAGGTGCCGCTGTTCCCGCTGCATACCTGGCTGCCGGACGCCCACGTGCAGGCGCCCACGGCGGGTTCCGTCATCCTGGCAGGCGTGCTGCTGAAGCTGGGCGGGTACGGCTTCATCCGCTTCGCCATCCCCATGTTCCCCCAGGCGGCCATGCACTATGCCCAGCCCATCGCGCTGCTGAGCGTCATCGCCATCGTCTACGGGGCCCTGGTGGCCATGGTCCAGCGCGACATCAAGAAGCTGGTGGCCTACTCCTCCGTGAGCCACATGGGCTTCGTGATGCTGGGCCTCGCCTCCATGACCGTCATCGGCACCCAGGGGGCCATGCTCCAGATGCTCAACCACGGCATCAGCACCGGCGCGCTCTTCCTGCTGGTGGGCATGCTCTACGACCGGGCCCACACGCGCATGATCGCCGACTTCGGCGGCGTGGCCGTGAAGATGCCCATCTTCACCGCGTTCTTCCTCATCGTGACGCTGAGCTCCATCGGCCTGCCCCTCACCAACGGATTCGTGGGTGAGTTCTGGATCCTGAACGGCACCTTTGTCTCCGGTTTCGGCTGGGGCCGCCTCTACGCCTGCCTGGCCACCTCCGGCGTGCTGCTGGGCGCGGTCTACATGCTGTGGATGTTCATGCGGGTCTTCTGGGGCCCCGAGAACAAGGACGAGGACAGCGGCACCCACCACCTGCACACGGACCTGAACGCCCGGGAGATCGCGGTGATGCTGCCCCTGGTGGTGCTCATCGTGTGGATGGGCGTCCATCCGAAGACGTTCATCGCTGCCAGCGAAGCCCCTGTCACTGCGCTGCTCCAGGACATCAAGGCCCCGGCGCCCCGGACCTTCGTCCTGAAGCCCGCGGTCCATGAAGCTCCGGCGGCCCACGCTCCCGAAGCCCCCGCCGCCCATGAGGTGCACCGATGAGCCTCACTCCCAGCCAGTGGGCGGCCCTGCTGCCGCTGCTCCTCCCGGCCCTGGGCGCCTGCCTGATCCCCCTCATGGCCCTCGACAAGGACCAGGCCACGGCCAAGTGGATCCGCGGCGTCATGTACGGCACGGCCCTGTTGGCGGTGGCGGCCAGCTTCTGGTACCTGACGGACCTCTGGAAGACCGGCGCCCAGCCCAGCTTCTTCCAGCTGCGCATGGACCGCCTGGCCCAGTTTTCCGGGATCTTCGTGGTGGTGGCCGCGGCCCTCACCATCCTCCAGAGCTGGGACCACTTCCACCAGGAGGGCTGGGTGAAGGGCGAGACTCTCTCCCTGCTGCTGTTCTCGGCGACGGGCATGATGCTCTTCACCGCCAGCACCCACTTCGTGACCCTCTTCCTGGGCCTCGAACTCTTCAGCATCCCCCTCTACGCCCTGGTGGGCACCGTGCGGGCCCGCCCGGAAAGCGCCGAAGGCGGCATGAAGTACTTCCTCACGGGGGCCGTGGCCTCCAGCTGCTTCCTCATGGGCGGTGTGCTGATCTATGGCCTGAGCGGCACGCTCGACCTGAGCGCCGCGGCCGGGGTGCTCAAGGCCCAGGGCCTGGCCCTGGATCCGCTGGCGCTCACCGGGGCGGCCCTCCTGCTGTTGGGCTTCCTCTTCAAGGTCTCCGCGGTGCCCTTCCACCAGTGGACGCCGGACGCCTACGAGGCCTCGCCCCATCCCATCGCGGGCTTCATGTCCGTGGCCACCAAGGGCGTGGCCTTCATCGCCCTGCTCCGCATCTTCCCCAGCAGCCTCGCGCCCCTGACGGCCGTGGGCGCGAAGATGCAGGCGGTGGTCGCCGTGCTGGCCGTGGCCACCCTGGTGCTCGGCAACCTCACGGCCCTGGTCCAGTCCAACGTGAAGCGCATGCTGGCCTACTCCAGCATCAGCCACGCGGGCTACCTCATGCTGGGCTTCGTGGCGGGCACGCCCGCCGCCCACACCGGCGTGCTGTTCTACCTGGTCATCTACCTCGCCATGAACATGGGCGCCTTCGGGCTGCTCACGGCTTTCGGCCTGGTGGGCGAGAAGACCACCTTCGAGGATCTGCGCGGCCTGGGCTGGAAGCGGCCCGCCATGGGCTTCGCCGCGGCCGTGTTCATGCTCAGCCTGGCGGGCATCCCTCCCATGGGCGGCTTCTACGGCAAGTACATGATCTTCCGCGAGCTGGTGGCCACGGGCCACGTGGGCATGGCCGTTCTGGGCGTGCTGGCGAGCCTGGTGTCCGCCTACTACTACCTGCGCTTCCTGGTGGCCCTCTTCCTCCAGGCCCCCAGCGCCGAGGCCGAGCGCCTGGCCTCGGACCGTCCGGCGGTCCACGCGCCCCTGGCCGGCGCCACGGTGCTGGTCTGTGCGGCCATCGTCCTGGCAGGCGGTTTCCTCCAGTTTGCCCTGGTGGACGGCTTCGCCAAGCGGGCCCTGGTGGAAGGCCTCGGCCTGATCCGCTAGGCCCTGTTTTTCCCACTCAACCGGGAACCTTCTGTGGCGGTCCATACATCGTTATGCGAAGGTTGAAGGCTGGGCCCCGCCCGGCCCTTTGAGAGTGGAGCGCGCCGTCATGAAGCGGAATACCTGGATCGGCCTTGGCATCGGCGTCGCGGTGGTGGCGGGCGGAACCGCCTACGTCCTCACCCGGCCCAAGGACGAGGTGAAGTGGCGCATGGCCAAGCTGGACAAGGGCGGCATCACCCAGCGCATCAACGCCACCGGGGCGGTGAGCCCCGTGGTGCAGGTGGCCGTGGGCACGCAGGTGTCGGGCGTCATCTCGGCCCTCTACGTGGACTACAACAGCATCGTGAAGAAGGGTCAGCTCATCGCCCAGATCGATCCCACCATCTGGGAGACCCAGCTCAGGGACGCCGAGGCGGGCCTGGAGCGGGCCAAGGCCACCATGGATGACGCCAAGCGCCAGTACGACCGGGCCAGGCGCCTGGCGGCGGAAAAGCTGCTGTCGGACCAGGACCTGGAAACCCGGCTGGTGGCCCACCAGACGTCGCTCGCCAGCTTTGAGAACGCCACGGCCGCCCTGGCCCGGGCCCGGGCCAACCTCGGCTACTGCAACATCACCGCGCCCGTGGACGGCGTGGTCATTTCGCGCCTGGCGGACGTGGGCCAGACCGTGGCCGCCAGCTTCAGCACGCCGAACCTGTTCCAGATCGCGCAGGACCTGTCGAAGATGAAGGTCCAGGTCTCCATCGGCGAGTCCGACATCGACGAGGTGAAGGTGGGCCAGCGGGCCATGTTCACCGTGGACAGCCTGCCGGACAAGCAGTTCGCGGCGACCGTGAGCCTGGTGCGCCAGGAGCCCATCACCACCCAGAATGTGGTGAACTACGTGGTGGAACTCATCGTGCCCAACGAGCCGCTGCCGGGCTCCGAAGAGGGCGGCCAGGCGGCCCATGGGCGGCCCGGGTCCGCTGAGGCAGGGAAGGGCGCCGGGCCCGAGGCCGCGCCGGATCCCGAGAAGGCCTGGGAGCGCCTGAAGGACCGCATGGAGGCCCAGGGCGTCACCAAGGAGCAGTTCCTGAAGCGCTTCAAGGAGCGCATGGCCGGTCAGGCCCAGGGAGCGGCAGGCCGGTCCCGCGGCATGGCCGCGACGAACCAGGCCCCGGCCGGCGATCCCAGGGCCCTGGCCCGGGTCCCGGGCGGCGCCAGCCAGCTGGGTGGCCCCAAGTTCATGGGTTCCCTGGCCCTCCGCTCGGGCATGACCGCCAATGTCACCATCATCACCAACCAGCGCCGGGATGTGATGCGGGTGCCCAACGCCGCCCTGCGCTTCAATCCCGCGGCCTTCATCAAGGAAGAGAAGAAGACGGAAGGGCCGCGGCTCGGCCAGCCCATGATGATGGGCGGCCCCCGGCCCGGCGCCCAGAGCGGCCCGGGCAGCCGGGGCGGCGTGGTGGCCAAGCGGGAGGACCGCATCTGGGTGCTGGAGAACGGCAAGCCCAAGGCCCTCGTGGTGAAGGCCGGCATCACGGACGGACAGTTCACCGAGGTCTCCGGCGAGGGACTCCAGGAGGGCCTGCAGGTCCTCGTCGGCGTCGAGAACACCAAGCAGGCCGCGGGGGCCGCGCCGCTCGGCGGCCCTGGCGGACGGCGCTAGCCCCGGGGGGTCCATGCGATTCCTGGAATTCATCAAACTGGCCTTGTTCTCGGTATCGCCTTACGGCGATACGCGAGACGCCGTTGTAATCTCATGGGCCCGGTAGGGGGTGGATCGTGGCTCTACTTGAGTTCCTGAAACTTGCCCTTTTCGCCATCACCCGGAACAAGATGCGGGCCTTCCTCACCATGCTCGGCATCATCGTGGGCGTGGGGGCGGTCATCGCCATGATCGGCATCGGCGAGGGATCCAAGCGCGCCTCCATCGCCCTCATCCAGAACATGGGCTCCAACATGCTGACCATCTTCCCGGGCAGCGGCGGAAACCGGTTCGGGCCCTCGGCCATGGGCAGCGCCGACATCCTGCTGGAAAGCGATGTGCCCCTGATCCAGCAGGAGCTCGCCCAGAGCAGCGTGGTGGCCGCCAGCGCCCATGTGCAGACGACGCGCCCCGTCATCTACCAGAACAGCAACTACGTGACCCAGATCCAGGGCACGGGCCCCGAGTTCCTCCAGATCCGCGGCTGGGAGGTGGAGAGCGGACGGTTCTTCACGGACACGGAAGTGCGCGGCATGGCCAAGGTCTGCGTCATCGGCCAGACCGTGAAGGACAACCTCTTCCCCAACGGCGAGGATCCCGTGGGCCAGACCGTCCGCGTGGGCGCGCTGCCCTTCCAGGTGGTGGGCGTGCTGGAGAAGAAGGGCGCCGGCATGTGGGGCGACCAGGATGACCTCATCGTGGGGCCCTACACCACGGTCATGCGCAAGATCATGGGCCGCGACAAGATCCAGCGCATCATGGTGAGCGCCCAGGAGGGCAAGGCGGAGCTGGCCGAGGCGGAAGTCACCGCGCTGCTGCGTCAGCGCATGAAAGTCGCCCCCAAGGACGACAACCCCTTCCAGATCCGCAAGCAGGACGACATCGTGCAGATGCAGAGCCAGCAGGCGGGCATCCTCACGGCCCTGCTCGCCGTGGCCGCGAGCATCTCCCTGGTGGTGGGCGGCATCGGCATCTCCAACATCATGCTGGTGAGCGTCACTGAGCGCACCCGGGAGATCGGCATCCGCCGCGCCCTGGGCGCCACCCAGCGCAGCATCCTCTGGCAGTTCCTCATCGAGGCGGTGGTGCTGTCCGTCTTCGGCGGCCTCATCGGCATCGCCTTCGCCTATTCAGCCGTCTTCATCCTCCAGAAGTTCCAGGTGCCCGCCATCACTGAATCCTGGGCCGTGGTCCTGGGGCTGGGCTTCTCCGGGGTCGTCGGTGTGGCGGCGGGTTTCCTGCCCGCGGTGAAGGCCGCGAAGCTGAATGTCATCGACGCCCTGAGATACGAGTGATGGAGGCCATTACGTTGGACCCTGATTCGCTCTTCGCCGGATACCTCGCGCCGCAGGCTCCCCCGGAGCCTGCTCTGCGATCCGGCGGTCGCGATGTCATCGACGCCCTGAGATACGAGTGACGCTCGGTGGATGAGCCCGCAGCCGTTCCCCACGACCCCTATGCGGCCCTGAGGGACGGCAGCTACCGCTGGTTCATCGCGTCGCTGGGCCTTGCCACCCTGGGGCTCCAGATGCAGGGCGTGGTGGTGGGCTGGCAGGTCTACGAGCGCACCGGAGACCCTCTGGCCCTGGGCCTGGTGGGCCTGTCCGAGGCGCTGCCCTTCCTGGCCCTGGCGCTCTTCGGCGGCCACGCGGCGGATCGCATGAACCGCCTGCGCATCTGCATGGCCGCCATCCTGGGGCTCGTCCTCTGTTCGGGCCTGCTGTGGGCCTTCACCTGGCGCTTCCCCGCCGGGCCCCTGGCCAAGGCCGTCTGGCCCATCTACGGCATCATCTTCCTCACGGGCGTCGTGCGGGCCTTCTACCGCCCTGCGAACATGGCCCTGGGCACGGACCTGTTGCCCAAGGCCCTCTACGCCAACGGCTCCACCTGGCGGGTTTCGGTCTTCCACGGGGGCATGGTGGCCGGCCCGGCCCTGGGCGGCCTCGTCTATGCCTGGCGCGGCCCGGCCATGGCCCACTTCCTGGTGATGGCCCTCTTGGCCGGCGGGCTGCTGGGCCTGTTCTTCATCCGCCACACGCCCCGGCCGGTGGCGCCGCGCCAGGGCTCCATCCTGGCGAGCCTGGGCGAAGGCCTGCGCTTCGTGTTCTCCCAGCGGCTGCTGCTGGGGGCCATCAGCCTCGACCTCTTCGCCGTGCTTTTCGGCGGGGCCGTGGCGGTCCTGCCGGTGTTCGCCAGGGAGATCCTGCAGGTGGGCCCCCAGGGCCTCGGCGCCCTGCGCGCCGCGCCGGCCGTGGGTTCCGTGCTCATGGGCATCAGCCTGGCCCACCTGCCGCCCCTGCGCCGGGCGGGGCGGACCCTGCTGCTTTGCGTGGGCGCCTTCGGCGTCTGCATGATCGCCTTCGCCCTGAGCCGCAGCTTCTTGCTGAGCCTGCTGCTGCTGGCCGCCAGCGGGGCCGTGGACAACGTCAGCGTGGTGCTGCGCGCCACCCTGCTGCAGTCCCTCACGCCTGCGCACATGCTGGGCCGCGTGTCCTCGGTGAACCAGGTGTTCATCGGATCGAGCAACGAGATCGGCGCCTTCGAAAGCGGCGTGGCGGCGCGGCTCCTGGGCCTGGTGCCCTCCGTGGTGTTCGGGGGCTGCATGACCCTGCTGGTGGTGGCCGCCACCGCCTGGAGGGTACCGGGGCTGCGAAAGATGGACCGCATCCCATGAAAGAGCGGCCCCGAAGGGCCGCTCCTGTGGCATTGGGACCAGGCTAGAGAACGGCCAGCGCCGCGTTGTAGTCGGGCTCTTGGGCGATCTCGGGCACCAGTTCCGTGTGGACCACCTTGCCGGCCTCGTCCACCACGACCACGGCGCGGGCCAGCAGTCCCTTGAGGGGGCCGTCCGTCAGCGCCACGCCGTAGGCCTGGCCGAACTCCGCGGCGCGGAAGGTGGAGGCCGGCACCACGTTGTCCAGACCTTCGGCGCCGCAGAAGCGCTTCTGGGCGAAGGGCAGGTCGGCGCTCACGCAGAGGACCGTGGTGTTGGGCTTCTCGTTGGCCCGGGCGTTGAATTTGCGCACGCTGGCGGCGCAGGTGGGCGTGTCCAGGCTGGGGAAGATGTTCAGCACCACCCGCTGGCCCGCGAGCTCCTTGGGGGTCACTTCGGAGAGGTCCGTGCGCACCAGCGTGTAGGCGGGGGCCGCGCTGCCCACCTTCGGCAGGTCGCCGGAGGTGTGGATGGGGTTGCCTTTGAGGGTGATCTGGGCCATGACGGGCTCCTTGAGGGAACCTCCAGGTTACCCCCGGCGCGGGGCTTCGGCGGGAACTTGGCGCGAAGGCTGAGCCTGGGCCCGGTCTAGGGTGGTATGGGGAATGGCCCGATCCCCACACCCCCCGGCCAATGGTCTGTTCCGGGCTGTGAATTCCGTCTCCTTTCTTTGTAAAGCAGGGGGATTGGCCCGATCCTGATGGGGATGGTCCTCGATCCCACCCTCGACCCGGGCGCCTCCAGCCCCTTGTATCTGCAGCTGCAGCGGCGGCTGCGGGGGCTCATCCAGGAAGGCGAGTGGCGGCCGGGCTCCCGGCTGCCGGCGGTGCCGGAGCTGGCCGAGCGCTGGGGCGTCCACCGCCTGACGGTGCTGAAGGCCCTGGCGGGCCTCAAGCGCACGGGCTGGATCCAGACCGTGCAGGGCCGCGGCAGCTTCGTGGCGCCGCGCCTGCCGGAAGCGCCGGGCCTGCGGGCCAGCAGCGAATTCCCCTTCGAGGGCTCGCCCCTGCTGGTGCACGACGGCGAGCTGGGCTCCTGGCTCGGCGAGACCCTGGAGCGGGTGCAGGACCGCCACCTGGTGAGCTTCTCCGCGGGCTTCATCCCCTCCGACCTGGTGCCGGGCGAGCAGCTGCGCCGCATCACCACCCAGGTGCTCAAGGAGCTGGGCTCCGAGGCCTGGGTCTACTCCGCGCCCGCGGGCCATCCACCCTACCTGGAGGCCGTGGGCCGCTGGCTGGCCTCCGAAGGCGAGCCCATCGATGAGGGCTGGGGCATCCGCTCCCTCCCCGGAGCCCAGTCGGGCCTGGCCCTGGCCCTGGAATCCTTCACGGTGCCCGGCGACCGCGTGCTGGTGGAAAGCCCCTGCTACGTGGGCATCCTGGCCCTCATCCGGGCCCTGGGCCGGGAGGCGGTGCCCGTGCCCGTGGACCGCCAGGGGCTGGACCCCGAGCGCCTGGCCTCGGCCCTCCAGCGCAGCGAGGCCAAGCTGCTCTTCACGGTGCCCAGCTTCCACAATCCCACGGGCATGACCCAGTCCAAGGCCCGCCGCGAGCGGGTGCTGGCCGTGGCCCGGGCCCACGGCGTGATCGTGGTGACGGATTCCGCCTACGGCGACCTGCGCTTCTCCGGCACCTCCCTGCCGCCCTTCCGCCGCCTGGAGGGGGCCGACCACGTCATCCACCTGGGCAGCTTCTCCAAGTCGCTGGCCGCGGGCCTGCGCCTGGGCTACCTCATCGCGAAGGACGAGCTGCTGCGCCGCATGGCGCCCATCCAGGAGGTGCAGACCATCGGCCAGCCCCCCCTGCTGCAGGCGGTGGTGGCGCGGTTCCTGGATACGGGCGGCTTCCGGCGCCACCTGGCCCGGCTGCGCCGCGCCCTCAAGGAGCGCCGCGACGCCATGGTGGAGGCCCTGGCCGAGCACTTCCCCCCGGGCACCCAGGTGTCGGAACCCAAGGGCGGCATGCACCTATGGGTGGTGATGCCCGAGGAGTTCTCCGCCCTGGATCTCCACCGCGACGCCCTGCAGCACGGCATCGGCTTCGCGCCGGGGCCGCTCTTCTTCGCCGATGGCCGGGGCACCAACTGCCTCCGGCTGAACTTCTCCACGCACGACCCCGCGACCACCCGGGACGCCATCGCGCGCCTCGGGCACCTGGTCCACCGGGCCTGACCACCCCCCCTTCTAGGAGCGACCGTGAATGCCGTGATGTCCACCTCCACCCTCGAAATCCGCCCCTCGGACCACGCCGCCAGCCCCGAGGAGCGTGCGAAGCGCATGACCAACCCCGGCTTCGGCCGCGTGTTCACCGACCACATGGTGGTGATCCCCTACAAGGAGGGCCAGGGCTGGGGCAAGGGCGTGCTGAAGGCCTACGGCCCCATCGAGATGGATCCCGCCGCTTCGGTGCTGCACTACGGCCAGGCCATCTTCGAGGGCTTCAAGGCCTACCACCAGCCGGACGGCAGCATCGCCTCTTTCCGGCCCGAAGCCAATGCCCGCCGCTTCAACGCCTCCGCGGCCCGCCTGGCCATGCCCGAGCTGCCCGAGGGGCTCTTCATCGAGGCCGCCCAGGCCCTCATCGCCCAGGACCGCGCCTGGGTGCCCGGCGCCGTGGGCGAAAGCCTCTACATGCGCCCGCTGATGATCGCCACGGAAGCCGCCCTCGGCGTGCGCGCCAGCAGCGAATACCTCTTCATCCTCATGGCCAGCCCCAGCGGCGCCTACTTCCCCCAGGGCGTGAAGCCCGTGACGGTGTGGATCTCCGAGGACTATGTGCGCGCGGCCCCCGGCGGCACCGGCTTCGCCAAGTGCGCGGGCAACTATGCCGCCAGCCTCGTGGCCCAGCGCCAGGCCAAGGGCGAGGGCTGCGACCAGGTGGTGTGGCTTGACGCCATCCACCGCGAATACATCGAGGAGATGGGCGGCATGAACATCTTCTTCGTCTACCAGGAGAAGGGCGAGACCGTGGTCGTCACGCCCGAGCTCACCGGCACCCTGCTGCCCGGCATCACCCGCGACAGCCTGCTGCAGTTGGCCCGCGAGCAGGGCTTCCGGGCCGAGGAGCGGAAGATCACCGTGTCCGAGTGGAAGAACGCCATCGCGGAAGGCCGCATGACGGAAGTGTTCGCCTGCGGCACCGCCGCCGTCATCACCCCCGTGGGCCATGCGAAGTCACGGCAGGGGAACTGGGACATCCACCAGGGCGTGACGGGCCCCGTGGCCGCCAAGCTGCGCGAAACCCTCCTCAACCTCCAGCACGGCCTCGCGCCCGACACCCACGGCTGGATGAAGAAGATCGTCGGATAATCAGATCATCCGATATCCGAAAGGGCCCGCCTCCCGGCGGGCCCTTTCCATTCAGGGGAAGCTCAGCGTGGTGGTGGCGGTGGCCCCGGCGCTGACGAGCACCTGGGCGCCGGTCTTCATGGCGGGGGCGGCGCCGGAGGTGCTGCGCTGGGCGGTGACGCCATAGATGCCCGGGGCGAGCCCCAGGAAGGTGGCCTGTTCGGGGGCCGTCTCGGAGGTCGCGGTCTGGGACTGGACGATGAGGTTCTGGCTTCCCGCACCCCCCGTGGCGAGGGCCTGCCGCAGCTCTCCCCAGGTGCCCTGGGTGGCGGTGGAGACGGGCGTGATGCTGAGGGTCAGGACCCCAGGCGTCTGTGGATTGCTGAAAGCCAGGTTCGCGGTGTAGGTGGCGGCGGAAGTGGCGTTCACGGGAGCGGAGGCGGCCGCGGCGTAGGTGCTGCCAGCGCTGGCCGGCTGGGCGGCCACGAAGTAGAGGCCGCCCGTGGGCAGGCCCTCGAGGAGGTAGTTTCCGGAGGCGTCCGTGACGGCCCGGCGCTGCAGGGTGGCGATGCCGAGCCCGTCCACGGTCTCCGCGAAGACCTCCACACCGGCCAGCGGCGTGGTCCCGTCCGCAAGGTGGCCCGCGATGCTGGCCGACGCGGCCAGGTCGAAGGCGCGGCCCGTGGCGAAGAAGGTCGCGGCGGTGGCGCTGCGCGTCTGCACGGCCTGCTGGCCGCTCAGCATGATCTGGCCCGTGGCGCTGCCATTGGCGGGCACCGTGACGCTCCCGCTGATGACGGTCGTCACCGGCATGGTCAGCAGCCTTCCGGCGCCACTGCTGGTGACCGCGTAGGCGGGCTGATCAATGATCGACCGGTAGTTCACGGTGGCCCAGGTGATGCGGAACTGGGTGTAGGTCGCGGCGCGGACCGTCGTGGCCGGGAGGATCAGGGCGCTGTGGCCGTTCTGCAGGGCCATCAGGTCGAAGGTGGCCTTGACGTTTCCCAGGGCGGTCCAGGTGGCGCCGTCCGGACTGGCTTCCACCTTCTCCAGGCCCACCACCGCCTGGCTGAGGCCGGGGAGGCTGTCCGAACCGAACCGGAGGGTCAGGTTCCCCGTGGGCGCGGGAGAACTGGAGCCGCCTCCGCCGCAGGCCAGGCTGAGGCCGAGGCAGAGCAGCAGGGAGGCCAGGATCGGGCGAAGGCGCATCGGTAGCTCCGGAGGGGTCCAGCCTCCAGTCTAGACCGGGTCGCTGATCCGGCATCATTCCAGACCCCGGGGTTGAAGGCCCGAACCCTGCCCGCCCCCGGGGGGCCGAGATCTGCCACGCTACGGGGAAGACCTGATCCATGATCCCCGCTCTGCGCCGCATCCTTTCCCTCGCCCTGCTGCTGGCTGCGCTCCTCTGGCTGGCGGGCCGCGCCCTGGACCGCCTGTGGTTCGACCAGGCCTCCCGGCTGCTGCGGCCGCATGGGGCCGGGGATGCCTCCGTGGTCCTGATCGGACTGGACGAAGCC
>JAMPXL010000241.1 GCA_023701165.1 Geothrix sp.
CTGGTGATGGTGGCGGACCGCGCCGAGGCCATCCTCGCGGTGGCGGAGGCGCACGGGTTCCGCCATGTCCAGCCGTACCTGCCCGCGGCGGAACGTCCCCGCGGCGCCGCCCTGCTGCGGAAGGCGGGGTGCTCCGTCCTGCTGCCCTGGGCCGATGAAGCGGAACAGGAGGGGGCGCCCGCGGACATCTACCTGTGGGAGCCGAGCCCCGCGGTCACGGGCGTGGCGGGGGGCTCGGGGCAGGGACATCCCATGGCCTTTCCGCCCCCGGGGCCCTTCCTGCTGGCGGGGGGACTGGGGGGGGACAACCTGGCGGCGAGGGCCGCGATGATCCCCTCCACGGCTCACGCCCAGCTGCGCGGCTTCGATGCCGCCAGCCGCCTGGAGGCCGCGCCGGGCATCAAGGATCCAGCGAAGGTGGCCGCGTTCGTGGCCGCTGCGAAACAGGACATTCAGGAAGGACGGATATCCCATGACTGATGCGTTCGCGCTTCCCACGCGCTTCGGAACCCAGCGGCTGGGCGGGTGCTACGCGCCGGAAACCCTCATGCAGCCGCTGCTGGACCTGGAATCGGCTTTCCGGGCCGCCTCGGCGGATCCCGCATTCCTGGCGGAGCTGAGGGCCGAGCTGCGCCACTTCGTGGGGCGGCCCACGCCGCTCACGCCCGCGCCGCGGCTGGCGGCGAAGCTGGGGCTGAAGGCCCTCTTCCTCAAGCGGGAGGACCTCACCCACACCGGCGCCCACAAGATCAACAACGCCCTGGCCCAGGCCCTGCTGGCCCGGCGCATGGGCAAGGCGGAGGTCATCGCAGAGACCGGCGCGGGGCAGCACGGCGTGGCCACGGCCGCGGCCTGCGCCCGGCTGGGCCTGGCCTGCACGGTCTACATGGGCGTCACGGACATGGCCCGCCAGGCGCCCAACGTGGCCCGCATGCGCCTCTTCGGGGCGAGGGTCGAGCCCGTGGCGGCGGGGCAGGGCACCCTCAAGGAGGCCGTGAACGAGGCCCTCCGCGCCTGGGCGGGCCGCTGCGACAAGGCCCACTACATCCTGGGCTCGGCCCTGGGGCCCCACCCCTTCCCGACGATGGTGCGCAGCTTCCAGACCGTCATCGGCGAAGAGGCCCGGGCCCAGGTCCTGGAGCAGTCCGGCGTGCTGCCGGAGGTCATCCTGGCCTGCGCGGGCGGCGGCAGCAACGGCCTGGGCCTGCTGGTGCCCTTCCTGGGCGACGGCCTGCGGCGCCTGGCCGTGGAAGCCGGTGGCCATGGCCCGGCCCTGGGCGAGCACGCGGCGCGGCTCGACGGCGGCCGCCTGGGCGTCCTGCACGGCTGCAGGACCCTGCTGCTCCAGGACGCGCACGGCCACACAGCGGAAACCGCCAGCATCAGCGCGGGGCTGGATTATCCCGCCCTGGGGCCAGAGCTGGCGGCGCTCGCCCTGGACGGCCAGGTGGAAGTGCACCGCGCTTCCGACGGCGAAGCCCTCGCTGGCGCCCGCCTGCTCTGTGAAACCGAAGGCATCCTGCCCGCCCTGGAGAGCAGCCACGCCCTGGCCCTGCTGCCCGCCCTGGCCGCCGAAGGCGCCGCCACGGTCCTGGTGGGCCTCAGCGGCCGCGGCGACAAGGATCTCTCCACCTACCAGTCGCGTCTGGGGATCTGACATGAACCCACTGCTGCCCTTCATCATGGCCGGCGACCCTTCCCTTGAGAGGCTGCCCCAGCTGTTATCCGAGGCGAAAGGGCTTGGCCTCGAAGCCCTCGAATTGGGCCTGCCCCATTCGGATCCCATCGCCGACGGCCCCGTGCTCCAGGCGGCGGCCCACCGCGCCATCACCCGGGGCGCCACGCCCCTGCGCGTGCTGGAAAGCCTGGCGGGCATCAGGGACAGCCCCGACCTCATCCTTTTCACCTACCTGAACCCGCTGCTCCAGATCGGCGCTCCGAAGCTGAAGGCGCTGCTGGCGGCCACGCCCGTGAGAGCCCTGCTGGTGGTGGACCTGCCCTTCGGGGAGGAACCTGGGTTCGAGGCGGATCTGCGGGCCGCGGGGTACCCCATGGTGCCCCTGCTGGCGCCGACCACCACCCTGGACCGGGCCCGGCAGGTGCTGGCGGAGCGGCCGGATCCCGGTTCTCCGGCCGGCTTCGCGCAGCGGTTCGCCTACGTGGTGGCCCGCCTCGGTGTCACGGGCACGGGGCAGGGCACGGATCTGGGCCCGGTTCAGGCGCGCGTGGCTGGGCTGAAGGCCCTCACGGGGCGCCCCCTGGCCGTGGGCTTCGGACTGTCCGATCCTGCGGGCCTCGCCGGCGTCCGGGCCCTGGGCGCCACGCCCGTGGTGGGTTCGGCGCTGGTGCAGGCCCTGGCGGAAGGGAAGACGTTGAAGGAGGTCCTCGCACCCGGGCTCTGTTGATGATCATCAGATCTGGAATGAGTGGGCCTTCGGGACGGCCCCGGGGACGGTTGCAAGGGCCTGACGATTTGGTATCGTGATCCATCTTGCCCTTCGGAAACGGCTGTCCCCAGCCAACCACCCCGGGATTCCGGGATTAGGAGCCATGCGCCCATGACCCATCGTTCACGCCTGACCCTCACGGCACTGACCCTCATCGCCGCCGGCGCCTTCGCCCCCGTGGCCCAGGCCTCCGGTTTCCAGCTCCGTGAGCAGAGCCCCCTCGCCCAGGGCAATGCCTTTGCGGGCGTGAGCGCGGGAAGCGGCGACATCAGCGCCCTCTTCTTCAACCCCGCGGTGATGACCCAGTACAGCGGCACCCAGTTCTCCTTCGGCGGCACCTACATCGGCATCAGCGCCAAGTTCTCGGAAGGCTCCGCCTCCCGCACGCCTGCGCTGACCGCCCTCGGCTTCAACGTCGCCCCCGTGACGCTCACGCCTCTGAGCCCCATCTCCGGCTCATCCAGCCACGGCAACGCCGGGGTTCCGGCGGTGCTGCCCGAGTTCAACATCATGTACAGCGCCAGCGAGAATCTGAAGTTCGGCCTCTCCCTGAACGTGCCCTTCGGCCTGACCACCGAATACGACGGCAACTGGGTGGGCCGCTACCACGGCCTCAAGTCCGAGCTGAAGACCATCGACATCACGCCCAGCGTGGCCTACCGGGTGAACAAGCAGTTCTCCTTCGGCGCGGCCTTCATCATCCGCAAGGCCGATGCGGAACTCACCAACGGCGTGGACTACGGCACGGCCCTCGCGCTGAAGGTGGGGAGCGCGCTTGCCGCCGCCGGCATGCCCACGACGGCGCCCGCCGGCCAGAACAGCCCCGTGGCCAACGTGGCCATGGGCGCCCCCAACGCCACCTTCGGCACGCCCGGCTACGCCATTCCCGGCGCCTGGGACGGCAAGGCCGGCCTCAAGGGCGACGGCTGGGGCTACGGGTACAAGGTGGGCCTGATCTACGAGCCCACCGACGCGTTCCGCCTCGGCCTGGCCTACCACGGCGCCATGACCATGACCCTCGAGGGCGACGCCGCTTTCGAATTCCCCGCGGCCCTGCCCGCCACGGACCTGGCGGCCCTGAATGC
>JAMPXL010000242.1 GCA_023701165.1 Geothrix sp.
AGAGCGATCCCAACGCCACCTTCCCCGGGCCCCGAACTTCCTGTCATGGCCTTCACCCTCGAAGAGGCGGCCGAGATCCTGCACTGCGGCCGCACCACCATCTACACACTGGTGAAGGACGGCAAGATTCGGACGGTACCGGTGGGCCGCAAGCGCCTGGTGTCGACAAAGGAGCTGGAGCGGTTCCTCAATGAAAATGCGGTCTAAAGCAGGGCCCAAAGAACCCGAACCCTTGTTCGTCCAATAGGGTAACCATCCATCTCGCCCGGGGCCGTGCCCCGCGGCTTCTCGCGGAAGAGCGCATGAGTGATATCCCAATCCCTGTTCCCTTCAGCAAGGCCTCCCCTCGGCCACCACCACCCAGATCGAGTCATTCAAAGCCGACTACATCCGAATCCAGGACATCAAGCTCCGAGAGGAACGCACTGGGTTCCTTGGTCGCCTGCTTCTGGTCTGGGCTGCTCCCTGCCTCCTCGCCCTTGCATTCGGCCTGTCGATTCGGTGGGTCTTCCGGGGGTTCAAGAATGCACCTGGCACCAAGGAGTCCCACTGAAGTGCCCTTCAATTTGTGCATATCGATAAGACCATGCCCATCATTTCATCCGGCAGTCATGGGCTAGGATCCCCACTTCGATTGCGGATTCGAAGAGCCCCGGCTGCACAGCTACGGTGCGGGGCGGCGGCGTGGTCCACCCGGGCCGCCCCAGCACCAGGTCGTCGCCCTCCCACTGGGCCGTGAGCCCGGCGTCTCGCAACATCTCCTCCACCACCGCCGCGGCCGTCAGGTCCTCCGGCACCGGGCGGCAGCTCCGCTGGAGCGACAGGTACAGCTCCGCCGCCCTCAGCCACGCCGCCGCCGGCATCCGCACCACCCCCGCCGCCTCCGCTCCCTCTTGGGCCGCTTTCAGCAGTAGCTGCAGGGGCGACTGGTAGCCCCCCTTCGGTGGTTTCCGCTGGCGTCGTGCGAACATGCCTTCTCCCCGCCGCGCGGGTGCCTTGGAAGGGGCCCCCATCCTATCGCGGTGCGCTACCCTGGGCCGCATGTGTGGACGCATGGTGGCCATCGCCCTGAAGAAACTGGCAGCCTTGGAGGGCAAAGGCAGGACCGTCCGCGACCTGGTGACGACCTACACCGACAGGTACAACCTCGCGCCTTCCCAGCAGGTTGTGACGGTCCACCAGGACGGCGGGGAGTGGGTCTTCTCGGAAAGGACCTGGGGCATGGCGCCGCCCTGGGTCTCGAGGCCACTGATCAACGCCATGGCCGAGACAGTCGCCCAGAAGCCCACCTTCCGTCGCGCCTTTCAGTCTGGGCGCCTCCTGGTGCCGGTGAGCGGGTACTACGAGTGGGCCACCATCGCGGGGCGGAAGCGCCCCTTCTACATCCACCCGGCCGGGTGCCTGGACGGCACGAAGCACTGGTGGTTCGCCGGCCGGGGGGAGACCCAGAAGACACCCGATGGCCCGGGCGAAGCCTTCGCCGTCATCACCACGCCCGCCAACCGCAACATGGCCGAGCTGCACCACCGTATGCCCGCCATCCTCGACCAAGCGTCCGCCGCGTCCTGGCTTGATCCCACCACTTCACAGGCCGACCTCCAAGCCCTGCTGCGACCATGCCCGGATGACTGGATCGAGGCTTTTGAGGTTGGTGCTGCTGTGGGCAATGTCCGGAACGACTCACCTGAGCTGATATTTCCGAGGGGTTGAGGCTTGATCCAGATCAAATGGCAGGCTCTGTCCGTCTTCTTCGAGCAGAAGAGGGGCGAGGGAATGTCCTACCACACCATCCAGGCATGGATGGCTCTGGGCATGCCTCACCAGCGGCCAAGCAAGCACCGCCTCTGGTTCGACCCCGAGACCTGCTGGAAGTGGTACCTGGATGAGTTCACCGTGAATCGGTCTTGAACGACCAAGCCCTGGACGGCTACCCCGCCAACATTGGCCTTCATTTGCACAGGATGCGGTAACTATGTGGTAACCGTCAGGAACTCACCCCAAAAAGTAGGCCCTCACATGAGGGCCAAACCTTTGGTACCGGTGGTCGGACTCGAACCGACACTCCTTTAGAGGGAAACGGATTTTGAGTCCGTCGCGTCTGCCATTTCGCCACACCGGCCAGGAGGCCCAGGATAGCGCGGGCATGCAGGATCGCGATAGGCCCGGTAGGGTGCGTGCGGGGCGACCCTAGATCCTCGCAGCGCATGCGTTGCGAGGGGAACCCCCGGAGAGCGGAAGCAGAGCACGGCTTGGCCGGGTTCTGCGCCGGGGGTCCGGGGGTGTGCGCGCAGCGCGGAACCCCCGGAGAACGTCAATCCGCAGTCAGCGGGATGCGCCGGCCCGGGCCGAAGGCCTTGGGGCTCACCTTGAAGGCGAAGGGCAGCTGGCGGCGCTTGAACTCGGCGCGGCGGAGCAGGCCCAGGATGCGCGGCAGGGCGGCGCGGGCCTGGAGCAGCGCCTCGCCGTCCAGCAGCGAAGCCAGGTCATCCGGAAGCGCCTCCATGGGCCGCTGGGCTTCCAGGGCGGCTCCCAGGATGGCGTCCAGCTGCGCATAGGGCAGCAGGCTGGCCTCGTCGGTCTGCCCCGGTCGAAGCTCGGCCGTGGGCGGGCGCTGGATCACGGCGCGGGGTACCGCCGCGCCCAGTTCCCGGGCCACGGCGTAGACCCGGGCCTTGAGGCAGTCCCCCAGGGGCGCGAAGGCGCCGATGCCGTCGCCGTAGAGGGTGAAGTAGCCCGTGGCCGCCTCGCTCTTGTTGCCCGTGTTCAGCACGGCCACACGATCGGTGCCGAGGCGCCGGTGGACCTCCGGCTCCGAAGTGAGGGCCATGAGCAGGCTGCCCCGGCTGCGGCTCTGGAGGTTCTCGTCCGTCAGGCCGAAGCCGCGGCCCGGAAGGGCCTGCTCCAGCGCCGCGGCGAATCCCGCGAAGGGCGCATCGGCATCGAGACCGAGGAAGGGCATGCCGAGATGCCGGGCCTGCTGCTGCGCCAGATCGGAGCTCTCCCCGCTGCTGAACCGCGTGGGCATCGCCGCACCCAGCACGCGGCCAGGCCCCAGGGCCTCCACGGCCAGGGCCGCGGCCACGGCGCTGTCGATGCCGCCGGAAAGCCCCAGCACCACCGCTTCGAGGCCCTGCTTGGCCAGGTTGTCGCGGATGCCCGCCACCAGGGCCGTCCGCAGCCAAGCTCCATCCTCCACCGTCCGCCAGGCTTCGCCGGGCAGGCCCGCATCCACCAGGAGCGTGCCCTCATGGAAGGGCGCGGAACCCTGCCAGCGGCCGTCCGGCAACGCCAGACCCGAACCGCCGTCGAAGAGCAGCCAGCTTTCCGCCCCCACACGGCTGGCGTAGGCGATGGGCACGCCATGCTTCTGGGCCAGCCCCGGCAGCAGGCGGCGCCGCTGGGCGTCCTTCGACGGGATGGCCCAGGGGGCGCTGCGGCCCGGCGGCAGGTAGCTGCCCAGCCCGCTGGGACTGGCGCTGGCATTGAGGATCAGCGTGGCTCCCGCCGCCGCCAGGTCCGCG
>JAMPXL010000243.1 GCA_023701165.1 Geothrix sp.
GCCCCGCCGCGGCGCGGACCTTCTGGCTGATCTTCGTGGCGCTGAACATCGTCGCCGCCGTGGGCCTCATCCTCTACGACCGGAAGTTCGCGGCGGATACTCCGGAGACCAACGAGAAGGCCCGGAAGATCATGCTGGGGATCTACCTCCTGCTGCTGGCCGCAGGCCTCCTCTTTGTCTGGTCGGCGGTCTTCGCGGGCCCCGTGGTGTCCTACAAGACCCTGGTCCAGGCCGTGATCATGCTGCTGCTGGGCGCGGGCGGCGCCATCGTCAGCCTCCGCAAGGGCTGAGGCCGTCCTCAGACCTCAGCGCACCTGATATCCCACTACGGGGCCTCGAGAGGCCTGCCTCAGCCTTGCCGGAACCCCTGGGAGCGGTCGGTGCGCCGGGCCTGGATGAAGCGGTGGATGGGCCCCAGGTCCGCTCCCGGGCAGGGATGCAGGACCACGCCGAGGCGGGTGGGATGGTCCTGGCCTTCGAGGTAGGTGAGGTGGCGCACTTCGCCCGGGCAGCGGAGGATGGTGCCGTCGGGCAGTTCCGCATCGATCTCCACGGGCGCGTGCAGGTCCACCAGCAGGACCTCCTTGAAGGCGAGGCCCACGCCGGTTTCCGTGAGGTTCACCAGCAGGGCTTCGAGGCTGCGGCCCCCGAGCGCCACACGGGCCCTCAAGGGGGATTGCTCCGGCGCGGCCACGCGCATGTCCCGGCGGCGGTGCAGGCGTGCGGATTCGTGGGGCCATGCCAGGCGCAGGAGCGTGTCCCCATTGTCAGCGTGGGCCGGCGGGAGGAGGGTGGATTCCAGGGTGAGCACCTCCTCTCCCAGCAGGGCCGTGAGGGTGACGGCCGTGCCTTCGGCGGGCATGGCATCCCGCACATGGAGGCCGGTCAGCTCCAGGGTCGAGCCGGTGCGGAAGGCGTGGATGCGGAGGTCCCCCAGCAGCCGGGCCGGGGTGCCTTGGAGCCTGAGGCTGGCCACCGCCCGGGTGAGGCGGGCCTGGATGAGGAACTGCTCCAGGACGGGGGCGGACAAGGTGGAGGAATGTCCCATGGGGTGGTGCCTTTCAGATGCCTTGGCCCAGCCGGTCCGCCAGGTTGCGGTGCAGTCCGGCGGCCAGGATGGCCTTGGCGGCGCCCTTGACGTCGTATTCCAGGCGGTGGAGGCGCAGCCGCCTCCGCTTGGGGTCGAAGGTCATGAAGGAGATCCGCGGATCGCGGTCCCGGGGCTGGCCCACGGAGCCCGGATTCACCAGGTAGCGGCAGTGCGGCTGCATCTCGAACCATTCGCCGGGCTGGAGGCAGATCCAGTTCAGGCGTCCCAGGGCCTCGTCCAGCTCGAAGCAGCCGGGCAGGTGGGTGTGGCCGAAGAAGCAGAGGGGCCCTTCGAAGGCGTCGAAGGCCAGGCTGATCTCGCGCATGTGCAGCAGGTAGGCGTCCTCATCCACGGGAGACCCGTGGGCGATCTGGTAGTCCTCGCCCACCCACAGGGGACCCACGGGAAGGTCAGCCAGGAAGCGCCAGTTGTCCTGCCGCAGCTTTTCCCGCGTCCAGTCCGCAGCCTGGCGGGCGGGCAGGCTGAAGGCGTTGTCGGGCTCCAGTCCTGCGCAGACCTTGTCGTGGTTGCCCCGGACCATGAAGCGGGGCCGCAGCTCCCGCACCTTGTCCAGCAGCTGGTTGGGGTGGGCGCCGTAGCCCACGAGATCGCCCAGCAGCACGAAGCGGTGGATGGCCCGCCGCCGCGCGAACCGCAGCACGGCCCGGAGGGCGTGCAGGTTCGCGTGCAGATCGGAGAGGATCAGGTCCACTGGGTATCCGGGGAGGGGCTACCAGTCTAGCAAGGCAGCGGCCAGGTCCCGGGAACTGTGACCAAAGGGCAGGACCATGGGAGCCTGGGACCAGGCTGTGATCCGCGCCGCGCACCGGGCCATGAAGGCTCCGCGGTCCTGGGCCAGGGGTCTCCGGGGATCCCGGCCCACCCGTTCCCAGGCCCGGGCCGGAGATTCGGCGAGCCAGAGGGGCGCGAACCCGGCTTCAGCCACCGCCCGCCGGTTGGCGGGAGCCTCCCAGGCGCCGCCCCCCAGGGCCACCACCGCGGGGCTGGCCAGCAGGGGGGGCAGGAGGGCCGACTCCAGGGCCCGGAAGGCGGCTTCGCCCTGGGTGGCGAAGATGGCGCCCACGGGACAGCCCTGGTCCGCTTCGATGAGGTCGTCCAGGTCATGGAAGGGCAGGTCCAGGTCCTTGGCCAGGATGCGCCCCAGGGTGCTTTTCCCGGCGCCGCTGCCGCCCAGGAGCGCGAGGCCCTGCCCGGGACGGAAGGGCGGGCGGACGCGCCAGCGCAGCCTCTGGGCCTCCCAGCCCAGGGCCGAGGGGTCGGCGGTCCGGTGGAGCTCGCCGACCATGGCCAGGGATTCGGCGCCCGCCTCGAAACAGAGGGCCGCGTCCGCCTGTGTCAGGCCGCCGATGGCGATGGGCGCCAGCCCCTGGCCCCGCAGCGCCGAGCAGCCCGCCCCCAACCCCTCGAGGCCCACGGGCGCGGCGTGGTCGGACTTGGTGGCCGTGGCGCGGAAAGGGCCGATGCCCGCGTGGTCGCAGGCGGGGTCCACGCCACCCCATTCGCGGGACTCGTGGGTGGAGGTGCCGAGGTGGATGGCTGCCAGCCCCGGCAGCCGCCTCGCCTGGGCCGGAGGCAGATCCTCCTGGCCCAGGTGCAGGCCCCAGGGGGGGAGCCCCTCCCCGGCGGCCAGCACGGCAAGGTCGGCCCTGTCGTTGACGCAAATCAAGGGCCAGCCCCCATTTGCGCGCGACCCTTCAAGGCTCTTCCGAAGTTCGGCCCATTGGACCTGGGCCTCCAGGGGCTTGCCCCGGAACTGCACCAGGGGAAAACCCGCCTCCCCCAGCCGCCGGATCTGTGCGGAGAGCGGCTCCGCGTGGGTGGCATCGGTGATGGGGTAGAGGGGCGGCAGATGGAGCATGGCTCAAGTCTGCCAGCCCGGGCCCATGGAGCGAGGCTCCTTATCGCGACGGGATCTCGCGGTGCGCGCGGGCATTGGCCCCGCGCAGGCAACGGGTGGCCCCAGGAGCCTGCACCGGCAATGCCAGGAGACGTAAGGTGGGTGCCGGACCTGCCGGGGACCGGCAATGGAGGAGGGATCATGGACCGGAAGCAATTCCTGAAGCTGGCCTGCGGGCTGGGCGTCTGCGGGTGTGCCTCGAGACTGGCCAGCCATTCCCGGGCCCTGGAGGTTCCCGAACCACCGCCTGCCGAGGATCCGCGACTGCGTTTCGCGCGCCACCAGCTGGCGAAGCTCATCGGCTTCATGGGCGCAGGACTGCCCGCAGAAGCCTGCGCCGGCGCCATCGAGCAGACGGGCCGCGAATGCGCCAAGCTGACCCAGCTCCATGCCAGGTTCAAGAACGACCCCGAAGGCTACTTCGCGGCGGGCAAGAAGAACTGGGGCACCGATTTCGCCTGGGACAAGGGGAAGGGGGTCATCACCGTGACCGTGGCCGAA
>JAMPXL010000244.1 GCA_023701165.1 Geothrix sp.
AAGAGCGTCTGGATCGTGGGCGGCGACGGCTGGGCCTACGACATCGGCTACGGCGGCCTGGACCACGTCCTCGCCTCCGGCCGCAACGTGAACGTCCTGGTGCTCGACACCGAGGTCTACTCCAACACCGGCGGCCAGGCCTCCAAGTCCACGCCCATGGGCGCAGGCGCCAAGTTCGCCATGGCCGGCAAGAGCATGCCCAAGAAGGATCTCGGCATGATCGCCATGACCTACGGCGGCATCTACGTGGCCAAGGTCGCCTTCGGCTTCCGCGACGCGCAGACCGTGAAGGCCTTCCAGGAAGCGGAATCCTACAACGGCCCCAGCCTCATCCTGGCCTACAGCCACTGCATCGCCCACGGCTACGACCTGGCCCACGGCTGCGACCAGCAGAAGCTGGCCGTGGATTCCGGCCACTGGCCCCTGTTCCGCTTCGACCCCCGCCGCCTGGACAAGGGCGAGGTGCCCCTGCAGATGGACTCGGGCGCCCCGAAGGTCCCCATGCTCCAGTACGTGCGCAATGAGACCCGCTACCGCATGATCGAGCAGCAGAACCCCGAGCACTTCAAGAAGCTCATGGATCAGGCCCAGCTCGACACCACCAACCGCTACTCCGTCTACGAACAGCTCGCCAAGCTGTCCGTCACGGCCAAGTGAAGGGTGACCCCATGAACCTCTCGACCACCTACCTCGGCCTCAAGCTCGCCCACCCCCTCATGGCGGGCGCCTCCCCCATGGTCGACGACATGGGCATGGTCAAGCGCCTGGAAGATGCCGGCGCCTCGGCCATCGTGATGCACTCCCTCTTCGAAGAGCAGATCACCCGCGAAGAGCAGGGCACCATCCTGGATATGGAGCTGTCTTCGAATTCCAGCGCCGAGGCCATCTCCTTCTTCCCCCAGCCCGACGAATTCCGCCTGGGCCCCGAGAAGTACCTCGAGCAGATCCAGCGCATCAAGCAGGCGGTGTCCGTCCCGGTCATCGCCTCCCTGAACGGCACCACGCCCGCGGGCTGGCTGCACCACGGCAAGCTCATGCAGGAGGCCGGGGCCGATGCCCTGGAGCTGAACGTCTACTACCTGGCGACGGACCCCAAGGAATCCGCCGCCCAGGTGGAAAAGCGCACCCTCGATGCGGTCCGCGCCGTGAAGGCCGAAGTGAAGATCCCCGTCGCCGTGAAGCTCTCGCCGTTCTTCTCCTCCCTGGCGCACTTCGCCGTGGAGCTGGAAGCCGCGGGCGCCGACGGCCTGGTGCTCTTCAACCGGTTCTTCCAGCCCGACATCAACATCGAAGAGCTGCAGGCCGAGCCCAGCCTCCAGCTGTCCGGCCCCGGCGACCTGCTGCTCCGCCTGCGCTGGCTCGCGGTGCTCCACGGACAGGTCAAGGGCAGCCTCGGCGTCACCGGCGGCGTCCATGATGGCCTCGGCGCCCTCAAGGCCGTCATGGCGGGCGCAGACGCAGTACAGATGGTCTCCGCCCTGCTCATCCACGGCCCCGAACGGCTGGCCCAGGCCTGCGCCACCCTGGCCGAGTGGCTGGAGGAGCACGAGTACGAGTCTCTGGCCCAGGCCCGGGGCAGCATGAGCCTCCAGAAGTGCCCCAATCCCCAGGCCTTCACCCGCGCCAACTACATGCGGATCCTCAACGGCTGGAAGGCCTGAGGTCCCGGTTTCCGCCAAAGACCCCCGGGCCAACCGGGGGTCTTTGGCATTGTGCGCGACATCACAGTCTTTGGATGTGTTTGACCTGAAGATCGTCTATTATTCTGGAACGTCCATCCATCCGACCCTTTTCAGCGCAGGTGCCCATGCTTCCTCTGTCCCAGTCTTCCGGATACGCGGTCCTGGCCATGAGCTGCCTCGAGGACCCCGGCGGCAAGCCCACCCTCGTGGTGGATGTGGCCGCCCGCACCGGCTTCCCCCGCCCCTACCTCTCCAAGATGATCCACAAGCTCGCCAAGGTGGGCCTGGTGATGGCCAAGCGCGGCAACAAGGGCGGCGTGGTGCTGTCCCTGGCCGCCAAGGAGATCACCCTCGACCTCATCGCCGAGGCTGTGGACGGCGCCGAGTGGCGCAACCAGTGCCTGCTGGGCTTCAAGGAGTGCACCGACGAGCGCGCCTGCCCCGCCCACACCTTCTGGAAGTCCGAGCGCGACCACATCCACCGCTGCCTGAAGGACATCTCCCTGGAGGAGATCCGCACCTTCGAGCAGCAGAGCCGCACCTGGCGCCTGGCCGATGCCCTGCCCGAGAAGAAGGCCAAGCCCCGGGCCAAGAAGGCCGCCAAGCCCGCTGCCGCCAAGGCCCCCGCCCGCAAGCCCGCCGCCCCGAAAACGGCCGCGAAGAAGGCCTGACGCCACGCGCAGAAACGAAGGGGCCCCGCCGGAGCGGGGCCCCTTCGGTTCTGGCATTCAGACGAGGCCGTGATCGGCGCGGAAGCGCTCCACGCCGGGATCATGGTGGCGGGCCATGTCGGCCACCGTGACGGAGCGCAGGCGCCCCAGGATCTCGGCCAGCGTGGTCTGCCAGTAGTCGTGGAGTACGCAGGGCGTCTCGTCTGTGCAGCCTGCCAGCCCCAGCAGGCAGCGCTGGCGCCAGGACACGCCGTCGATGGCCTCGGAGAGGTCCTCCAGCGTGATCTGCGCGGCGGGCTTGGCCAGGACCACCCCGCCGTGGTGGCCGCGCCGGGCGGTCACCAGGCCCTTCTTCGCCAGCTTGTGGATCAGCTTGGACAGGTACGACCGTGGAATTCCCGTGTAGTCCGCCACCGACTCCACCAGAACCGGCTGGCCGCCGGGCTCCTGGAGGCATCGCATGGCGCGCAGCGCATAACCGGTGGTCTGGGAAAGGGGTAGCACGCGCACCTCCAGGAATGGCTGATCCAGCGGAGTCCTTCAATGAGGATCCGTCGGTAATCTAATGCGTCAACCACCCTTGTGACTTGCGTCACCGTCTGGATCCCCCTTGGAAAAGAACAGCAAAAGGCCCCCGGGGGGGGGCCGTTTGCTGTCGGTATTTCCGCCCCCGGCTGGGGGGGCGGATGATCAGCGGACGGGAGCCGTCTGCCGGGCGACCACCTTGTCCTTGATCGCGGCGTAGACTTCGGGCGTCACGATCTTGTTGGTGAGCAGGCGGGCCTTGGTGGGGTAGGGCCGGCCCGCGACGATCTTCGCGGCCAGATCTTCGGGAATGGCCAGCATGAAGGCGATCTCGTTCTTGGTGGCGCTGTTGATGTCCACCGGCTTCAGCTTCCCCTTGGGCTTGGCCGGGGCCTTCGCCGCCGGGGCCGGCGCGGTCTTGGCAGCCGGCTTGTCCTGGGCGGCCAGGGTGAACCCCGCCGTCAAGAGCAGGGCGGCGGACAGGAGGGTCTTGGAAGTCGAGATGCGCATGGGAAATCTCCGGAAAGGCCCCTGGTTCGGCAGGGTGGAACCCGGGAAAGGAGAACATGAAAACAGCCCGGATACGGTCACGTATCCGGGCTGTGGTGATCGTGGAAGGAGCGGGGACGC
>JAMPXL010000245.1 GCA_023701165.1 Geothrix sp.
GGGGGCGCCATGACCCCTGCATTGCCCCCCGCATCGTGCCCGTGGCGGAAGCCATGTGCGCCCTGGTGGTCTACGACGCCTGGCTGACCCAGCAGGCCCTCCGGGAGGATGCGGTGGGGACCGTGCCGGAATGGAACTGGGAAGGCATCGAGGCGCTGTTCGCGAGATCATTGTGATGACCGCCACGTTCGCGGCCGCATGACGAAGCGATGACCTTGACCCTTCCAGCCCAACTGACAATCGGATCCGATATGGAACCCGTCCTCCTCAGCTTCCACGCCCCGGTCCACGATCTGGACCAGGTGGCCCAGCACGTGGTGCGGGACGGCGTGCCCGCCCGCCTCCGCGAGTGGCAGCGGGCCTCCGGCGCCCGGGAGCTGGTCTACCTGGCCACCTGCCAGCGGGTGCTGTGGATGGTCTGGGGCGGCGATCCCGGCGCCCTGGATCCGGGCCCGGGGGTCCGGCGCTACGAAGGCGAGGAAGCCTGGGTGCACCTGCTGGCCATGTCCGCGGGGCTGGAATCCGCCAACCTCGGCGACCGCGAAATCCCCGGCCAGATGAAGGACGCTCTGGAGCAGGCCCGCCAGGTGGGCGTGGCCGGCGAGGAGGCCCATGCGGTCTTCGAGGATGTGATCCGGGAGGGCCAGCGCCTGCGCTCCCGCCTGGGACTGGCCGATGGCAATGTGAGCGTCGCCACGGTGGCCCTCAAGCACCTGTGCGAGGGGCTTTCGAAAGGGGCCTCTATCGCCTTGGTGGGCGTGGGCCCCATGACCCAGTATCTGGCCCAGCGCCTGCCCGAACACGGCTTCAAGGTCATGATCGCCAACCGCACCCGGAGCAAGGCCCATGACCTGGCGGATCCCCTGGGTCTGGAGACCGTGGACCTGGCCCAGCTCCAGCACGATCCCGCCGGGTTCGATGCCATCGTCACGGCCACGGCGGCCCCCGAGCCCATCTTCACCCTGGATGCCTGGCAGTCCCTGAAGCGCCCCATCCTGCGCATCCTCGACCTGGCCCTGCCGCCGGATTCCGAACCCGGCCTGGAGCAGCTCCCCTGGGTCCACCGCATTGACCTCAACGCCTTCCTCGTCCAGACCGCCACGGCCCGGGCCCAGCGGGCCGAAGCGGCGTCGAAGGCCGAGGCCTTCCTGGTGGGCGCCGCAGGCCGCCTCCAGCACCGGGCCCACGCCCGGGGGCACAAGCGCCACCTGGCCTCGGCCCAGGAGCGGCTGGATTCGGCCTGGGGGGCCCTGGAGGCGGAAGTGAAGGCCCTGGAGGATTCCATGCAGGGGCTGGACGAGGCCCAGCGCGAAGCCCTCAAGGAAATCCTGACCCGGGGCCGGACCCTGGCCTTCCGGGCCCTGATCCAGACCCAACCGAAGCCCACCCCGAACGCAGAGGCGGAACAGGCATGAGAACAGAGCAGGAGCGTCGTTCCACTTTGGTGAAGCCGAAGCCCGCAGGGTGCGGCACAGGAGGTGCCGCATGAGAACAGTCACCGTTGCCACCCGTGGATCCGCCCTGGCCGTGGGCCAGGCCGAGCCTCTGGTGAGGTTTCTCGAATCGAAGGGCTACGAGGTGTCGTGGCGGAAGTTCTCCACCTCCGGCGACCAGTGGCTCCAGGGCCCCCTGGACAAGCAGGTGGGCGGCGGCTTCTTCACCAAGGAGCTGGAGGACGCCATGGCCGCGGGCGCCGCAGACCTCCTCATCCACAGCCTCAAGGACGTGTCCCTGGAGCGGCCCGCAGGCATCGTGCCGGCCTGCATCCCCCTTCGCGAGGATCCCTCCGACTGGCTGGTGATGCGCCCGGACGCCCCTGAAGCGCTCACCATCGGCACCAGCGCCGTGCGGCGCGAGCGCGTGCTGAGCCAGCTCTTCCCCAAGGCCCGGTTCACCTGGATCCGCGGCAACGTCCAGACCCGCCTCCAGCGCGTGCGCGACGGCATCCTGCGGGACGAACCCCTCCACGCCACCCTGCTGGCCGCCGCGGGCCTGAAGCGCCTGGGCCTGGATCTCTCCGGCCTCACCGTGCGGCCCCTGACCCCCGGGGAGCTCCCCTCGGCGCCGGGGCAGGGGGCCCTGCTGGCCGAGGCGCGGGCGGACCGCCCCGACCTGATCGAGGCTCTGGCCGGGATGCATGACGCCATGACCGCCCGCTGCGTCACCCTCGAGCGCCAGGTGCTCGCGGGCATCGGCGGCGGCTGCCAGCAGCCCTTGGGCGCCCTGGCCACGCCGCAGGCGGACGGCACGCTGCTGTTGCAGGCCGCCTACGCGCCGGAGGGGGACCTCCGCCGGGCCGAGGCCCGGGGCACCGACGATGCCCTCCTCCTGAAGGCCGTCCTCCAGGGGATCGGACTCTCGTGACCTCCATGGCGCCGGCCCCCCGCCTGGCCCTGGCCCGGCCCGCCCAGCACCCGCTGGCGGACACGGTGCGCAAGGCCGGATGGGCGCCCGTACCCTATTCCTTCACCAGCCTGAAGGTGTCCTCGGCACCGCCCCCCATTCCCTTCGGAGAGGCCCAGGCCCTGCTGGTGCTGAGCCCCTCGGGGGCGAGGGTGGCCGCGCCGCGCCTGCCGGCGGGCATGGTCTGTCTGGTGCAGGGCGCGGGCACGGCGGATGCCCTGGGCCGGGAGGACCTGGCGGTCCACCTGCCGGACGAAGCCCGGGCCGAGGCCCTCTGGGAATTGCTGCAATCCCGCTTCCCCCGCGGCGGCGACTTCATCCTGGCCCGCGGCGAGCGGAGCCGGGAGTACCTGGAAGTGATCACCCGGGGCAGTGAGTGGCGGATCCATCCCTGGATCACCCACCGCGAAGCGGCGAAGGATCCCTTTCCGCCGCTGCCCGAAGTGGAGGGCGTGCTGGCGCTGAGCCCGCTCCAGGCCGAGATCCTCGCGCCCCTGGCCGCGAGTGTGCAGCGTTTCGCCTGGGGCGAGGCCACCGCGGAGGCTTTCGGCATGGCTGGCGCACCGGCCCATGCCCAGTGTGAACCGAAGCCCAGCCTGCTCTGGGCCATGCTCTCGCACCACCTGAACAAGGAGGAGTCCCCATGCTGAACCGCTCCCGCCGCCTCCGCACCACCGCGGCCATGCGCAACCTGGTGGCCGAGACGGACCTCCGCCCCCGGCACCTCATCCAGCCCCACTTCGTGCAGCCCCACCCGGGCAGCAGCGACATCGCCAGCCTGCCGGGCATCGTCCGCGCCGGGGTGGATGAGACGGTCCGCCAGGTGGAGCAGGATCTGAAGAAGGGGCTCGCCAGCGTCCTGCTCTTCGGCGTGCCCGATGCGGAATCCAAGAGCCCCGATGGCCGCTACGCCTGCGACCACAATGGCGTCATCCCTGTCGCTGTGAAGGCCCTGAAGAAGGCCTTCGGGTCCGACCTCATCGTCATGACCGACGTCTGCCTCTGCGGCTGCACCAGCCACGGCCACTGCGGCGTCGTGGACGAGAACGGCGTGGTGCAGAACGACGAGACCCTGCCCATCCTGGCGGAGA
>JAMPXL010000246.1 GCA_023701165.1 Geothrix sp.
AACTCCTTCCAGACCAATGCTTTGATGCGGTTCCACATGGTCGTTTCCTCAGGCGGTGCGGGAGCGTTGGACCAGGTCCACGAACAGGTCTTCGAGAGATGGGAGCTCAGAGGGCAGGGCCTCGAAGGCGTGGCCCTGCTGGCGGAGCGCCGCCAGCAGGGCGGCCGGATCCCTGCCCGCGGAAAGGGAAAGGCGCACACTGCGGCCGAGCAGCTCCGCGGAGAGGACACCGGGAACCTCCCTGGCCGAGGCCTGGAGTTCCCGGAAGCGGTCCGTGCGCAGCTCGATCACTTGGCGCCCCAGGTCCTCCTTGAGCGTCCGGGGACGGCCGTAGGCCATGAGCTTTCCGCCGAGGATGAAGGCCAGCCGGTCACACTGGTCGGCCTCGGCCAGGTTGTGGGTCGTCGCGAGAATGCTCATGCCCTCCGCCACCAGCTCGTCCATGGCCTCCCAGAAGAGGCGCCGCCGCAACGGATCCACGCCGCTGGTGGGCTCATCCAGGAAGAGGATCTCGGGGCGGTGCAGGGTGGCTGCCGCCAGGGCCACGCGCTGCCGCTCGCCGGTGGAGAGGGCCGACACCAGCAGGTCCCGCTGATCCCAGACCTGCATTTCATGGAGGCGGAAGGCCACCTCGGACTGGAGGCCCTCGCCTTCGAGCCCGTAGAGTCCCCCGAAGAAGCGCAGGTTCTCGGCCACGGTGAGGTCCGTGAGCAGGCTGGACTTCTGGCTCATGTAGCCCATGCGGGCCCGCAGGCGGTCCGCCTCCGTGAACAGGTCGCGGCCCAGGGCCCGGGCTTCGCCCGCGCTGGGAGCCAGCACGCCGCAGAGCATGCGGATGGTGGTGCTCTTGCCGGCGCCGTTGGGCCCCAGGAAGCCGAAGATCTCCCCCGGCTGGATCTCGAAGCTGAGGTCCGATACGGCGGTGAAATCGCCGAAGCGGCGGGTGAGGCCGCGGACTTCGAGGACGGCTTCAGCCATGGCCGCCCCCGGCTCCGGCCAGGGCATGGAGGAACACGTCCTCCAGGTTCGGCTCGGAGAGATGGGCCTGCTCGACGCCCGGCAGCGCGGCCAGCCGGGCCAGCAGTGGAGCGGGATCCTGGGCGGGAAACCGCGCACGGATGATCTCACCTTCCGCGAAGAGGTCCAGCGGGTCCAAGGCCGCGACCGCCTTCTGGGCCTCGCGGCGGCGGGCGCTGACGAGGCGGACCACCAGGCCCGGCAGATCCCGCCGGAAGGTGGCCAGATCGCCCTCCTGGAGAACCCGCCCCTCGTGCATGAGCAGCATGCGGTGGGCGTACTCCGCCTCATCCATGTAGGGGCTGGAGAAGAGGATGGCCACGCCCTCGTCGTGGACGGTATGCAGGAGCTCCCAGAACTCGCGGCGGCTCACGGGATCTACGCCGGTGGTGGGCTCGTCCAGCAGCAGCAGCCGCGGCTCCGTGAGCAGGGCGGCGCAGAGGGAGAGCTTCTGCTTCATGCCCCCCGAGAGGGCGCCGGAGGGCCGGTCCCGGAAGGCCGCCAGGTCCACGGACTCCAGCAGTCGCTCAATGCGGGAGGCAGGATCGCGCAGCTCGAAGAGCTGGGCCTGGAGCCGCATGTTCTCGGCCACGGTGAGCTCCGGGGCCAGGCTGAAAGTCTGGGGCACGTAGCTGACCTTGTCCCGATCCAGGTGGCGGGTCAGGGTGCCGCCGGTGGGAGTCTGGAGACCTACCAGCATGCGGAACGTGGTGGTCTTCCCGGCGCCATCGGGGCCCACCAGACCCACCAGCTCGCCTTCGGCCAGGCTGAGGTCCAGCCCCTTGACGGCCTCCTTGGGGCCGAAGCGGCAGGCGAGGCTCCGGGCCTCGATCAGGGTCATCGCGGGCCCGCGCCCAGGCGCACATCCACGGCCACGCCGGGGACCAGGCCCTTGTCCCAGCCGTCCTTGAGGTTCACGCGGGCCGGATAGACCAGGTTCACCCGCTCCTCGCGGCTTTCGACCATCTTGGGGGTGAACTCGGCCTCGCTGCCCACCTCGTCCAGGGTCGCGTCCAGCACGCGCTTGTCCGGGGTCAGCACCGTGACGGGAGAGCCGATCCGGGCCTGGCCCTGGATGGGCTGGGGGAGGTAGATGCGCACCCAGAGCTGGTCCAGGCGGGCCAGGGTGAGCACGGGCTGGCCCGCGCCGATGACGCTGCCGGGCTCGCGCAGCCGGTGGGTGACGAGGCCGTCGAAGGGGGCGCGGATCTCCGTGAAACCCGCCTGGGCGCGGCTCTGCTGGAGCACGGCCCGGGCCTTCCGGGCCTCGGCGGAACCCGCCTGGCGCTGTTCGATGCGGGCGCCGGCCTTCAA
The DNA here is from genome assembly GCA_023701165.1 of Geothrix sp. Taxonomy (GTDB): domain Bacteria; phylum Acidobacteriota; class Holophagae; order Holophagales; family Holophagaceae; genus Geothrix. The sequence continues at coordinate 2,332 of JAMPXL010000246.1, forward strand.
TTCGGCGAGGACCTTCCCCTGGAGGTTCAGGGTGGCGGCCGCGCGGTCCCGCTCGGCGGTGGCGCGATCCAGGTCCGCCTGGGACAGCACCCGGTCCCCGGTGAGTTTCACCGCACGCCGGAGGTTCTCCTCGGCGAGCTTCACGGCGGCCTCGGCGTCCCGCACACGGGCCTCGCCCTGGGCGATCTGCTCGGCGCGGGCCCCGCGGTCCAGTTCCAGGCGCCTGGCGTCGGCGCTGTCGAATCCCGCCTCGTCACGGAGGACGGCCGCCTCCAGTTCTTCCGCCGCCACGCGGGCGAGGAGGTCACCGGCCTTCACGCGCTGGCCCTCGCGGACGTTCAATTCCACCAGCCGCCCGCCGGCGCGGGGCCCCAGATCCGTGAGGTAGGCCTCCACGCGGCCATTCAGCAGGGGGCGGCTGTCGCGGTGGCAGGCGATCAGGAGCAGGGGAAGGAGCAACAGGGCCTTGCGCATGGGAATCCTCACGGAGCTAATCGTGGATGCCGGGAAAGGGGGGCAGGGGAGCGGCAGGGTCCGCGGCGATGCCGCGCCAGAAGAGCTGGAGCCAGGCCCGTTCGCCCTCGGCCACCGCCTGCTCCGGCGGAAGGCCCAGGATCCGGGATGCGACCACGGGCAGGACGTCGAGGATCTCCAACTGGAGCTTCAGCAGGAAGAAGGTGGAGAGGAGGGTGTGGAGGTCCTTCCGCACCTCGCCGCGCGCGATGCCCTGTTCGAGCAGGGCCCGGACCTGGGTGGCCGCGCCGATCACGCGGCTCTGGATGAGTTCCTGGATCCCTTCAGCCCCCCGGACGATCTCACCGCGGATGAGGCCCCGGAGACCCGGATCGCCCCCCAGGTGGCGGTGGTAGAGGCCCAGGACCTCCCATAGCCGGAGGGCCGTGTGGCGCCCATCGGCGGGATCCGCCAGGCGCCGCAGATCCTCCACGAGGGGCGGGAAGCGTTTGGCCAGCAGGGCCGTGAACATGGCCTCCTTGCTGTCGAAGTGGTAGTAGATCAGGGCCGGATCGCAGCCGGCCTGCCGGGCGATGGCCCGCAGGCTGGCGGCGCGGAGGCCCTCCCGGGCAAAGACCTCCTGGGCCGCATCCAGGAGCTGGTCTGCATCCATCCGGGTGGGCTTGGGGCCGCGGG